>NZ_JAAGPF010000010.1 GCF_017104645.1 Burkholderia sp. Ac-20379 | reverse complement strand
CTCCAGCCGCCCCAGCCGCCCCAGCCGCCCCAGCCGCCCCAGCCGCCCCAGCCACCCCAGCCACCCCAGCCACCCCAGCCGGCGCGCCGCCCCGAGCGACGCCACCCGGCCCGACCCTTTCCGCCGCACCGGCATCGCGCGTAGAATCCAGCCGTTGCCAGGAGCGGAAGCCGGTGAGAACCCGGCGCGGTCGCGCCACTGTGAGCGGCACCTCGCGTGCCCAAGCCAGACCTGCCTTGGCGATTCATCCCTTTATTCCGTTGACTGCTTGCCGCTGGCCAGTCGGGGCGCGTCATCCCTGGAGAACCGTTCATGTCCGAAGTCACCCTGAAGCCGGTCGCCGTGCCGGCGCCCATCCCCGTCCGCGAGCTGATGCCGTGGATCGTGTTCGGCGGCCTGCTGATGCTGCTGGCGGTCTATTTCGTCGGCGCGGAAGAGGGCGCGACGTCGATCGTGCCGGGCATGTACGTGCACGAGTTCGTGCACGACGCGCGCCACCTGCTCGGCTTCCCCTGCCACTGACGGGGGCGTTCATGGTCGGAAAACTGTTGGTACGCGGGATGCTCGCAGGCATCGCCGCCGGGTTGCTCACGTTCGGCTTCGCCCGCATCGCCGGCGAGCCGCAGGTGGATCAGGCGATCTCGTTCGAGGAGAAGATCGACGCCGCCAAGGGCGAGGCGCCCGAACCCGAGCTCGTCAGCCGCCCGACGCAGGCGGGGCTCGGCCTCGGCACCGGCGTGCTGGTGTACGGCGCGGCGCTCGGCGGGCTGTTCGCGCTGACGTTCGCGTTTTCGTACGGGCGGATCGGCAGCACGCGCCCGCGCACGCTGTCGGCCTGCCTCGCGCTGGCCGCGTTCGTCTCGCTCGTGATCGTGCCGAACCTCAAGTACCCGGCGAATCCGCCCTCGGTCGGCGATCCCGACACGATCGGCTATCGCACCGGGCTGTTCTTCCTGATGATCGCGATCTCGATCGCCGTGGCCGTGTTCTCGCTGAACCTGCGGCGCGCGTTCGCGGCGCGCATGGGGCAGTGGAACGCGTCGATCGTGGCGGGGCTGATCTATCTCGCGATCGTGGCGGCCGTGCAATACGCGCTGCCCACCATCAACGAGGTGCCGGCCGCGTTCCCGGCCGTGGTGCTGTGGAAGTTCCGCATGGCCGCGATCGGCATGCAGGCGATTCTGTGGACCACGCTCGGCCTGCTGTTCGGCGCGCTGGTGGAGCGCAGCGGGCTGGTCGGCGCGCCGCGCGGCGGCCGCGCACCGGCCTGACGCAATCCCGGCGCACGCGGCTTGCGCCGCGGCCCGCCGCCCGACGGGCGCGCAACCGGCTCGGCCACTTCGGTGGCCGTTCGCCTTTATACTGGCCCGTCCCTCATTGTTCCTGCCGCGCGGGCCTGCTCGCACGGCACCCCCGCCGTGAAAATTCGCGCTGCCTTCGTTGCCGAGCTTGTCGTCAATTTCGTGCTGCCGTGGGTCGTCTACCGGCTCGCGATGCCGGTGTGGGGCGATGCGGGCGCGCTGTACGCGTCGGCGGTGCCGCCGCTCGCGTGGGGCATCGTCGAATTCGCGCGTACGCGCCGCGTGGACGCGCTGTCGGCCATCGCGCTGCTCGGCATCGCGTTGTCGATCGCGCTGATGGCGATGGGCGGCAGCCCGCGTTTGCTGCTGGTGCGCGAATCGTTCGTGTCCGGCACGATCGGCGTGGTGTTCCTGGTGTCGCTCGCGTTCCGGCGGCCGATCACCTATTACCTGACGCGCGCCACCATGGCGCGCGAGGGCGAGCACGGCGTGCCGCGCTTCGAGGCGCTGTGGGAGGAAAGCGCCTCGGTGCGCACCGCGCTGCGGCTCATCACGCTGGCCTGGGGGCTGGGCCTGACGATCGAATGCGCGCTGCGCAGCTGGTGCGCGTGGGTCTGGCCGATCGAGCGCACGCTGGTGGTCACGCCGATCCTCAGTTACATCACGTTCGGCGGGCTGATGGCGTGGACGTTCTGGTATCGCAAGCGCATGCGCGGTCGCGTTCGGATGGGGGAAGCGACGTTGTGAGCGGGGCCGCCGGCATCGACGGCCTGAAGCAATAGAGCCAGCCGACGTGCCGCGCGGCGGCCGCCGGCTCGAGCGAATGACGGTTTGCCGTAGCGTCCAGTCGCATCCCGGGTGCACGGTATCGTACCGGCGTCAATCGTCGCGCCTTCCCGCGTGCATCCACCGATCTCCCACCGCAGGAACTGGCCGTTCGGCGGCCGATCGCGCGCGCATCTTGCCTGGCTCGCACCGTTGATTGCCTGAGGTTCATCGGCAATCGGATGCGGCTTTCACGCGGTTTTTCACCGTCGAACCATCCCGGGAAAATTATGTAGGAAAACTTATTATTTCCCCGCGTGCGGGCCTGCTCGCGTCATGCCCTTTCGCCCCCGAAACCCACTCCACATCCAGGCATGCCGCCCCCTGCGTCACGCATACGAAACTGTAAGAAGTAGTAATGGCGATGAAGCCTCGCGTCCATAGAATCCGCAGCTTTCGTGGTAGTCGACATCAAAAAGGTGAAAGAAATGCGCCATCTGGAAGTTGGTTTGCGCGCGGGGGTGCGTGCGGCAGTTCCCGCTACATTTGCAATGTCGTTGCTGGCGATTGCCATGAATTCGGCATTCGCTCAACAAATCGATTCATCGCCGGCAAGCGAGGCCTTGTCGGAGAAAACGGAATCAGTCGATAAAAAAGCTGCACCGAAATCGAGTAAAAAGGGTCGCGCGGCGACGTCGCTCAATCGGGTGACGGTTCAATCGGCCCGGCGCCCGAATCCTGAAGTCGTGTCGCGCGCCAAACAGGAAGTCGCGCTGAATATCATCAGCACCACGACGCAGGAAGAGATCCGCAAGCTGCCCGATTTCAATGCCGGCGAAGCCGCCACGCGGCTGCCGGGCGTGGCCTTGTACGTGGGTACCGGGCAAGGGCGGTACGTTTATATCCGCGGCCTCGATTCGGACCTGTCGGGCACCACCTACGCAGGCATCCATCTGCCGCCGACCAACCCTGTCACGCCTCAGGGCGGCGGCCGCGCGTTCGCGTTCGATTCGTTTCCGACCGGGATGATCGGCTCGGTCACCGTGACCAAGACCAACAAGCCCGAACAGGATGCGGAAGCGCTCGGCGGCACGATCGAAATCGCGCCGAAGGAAATTCCGAAGGGCAAGGACAGCTTCCTCGATTACCGCCTCGGCACGGGCGTGCGCACCGCACGCACTACCGCGCTGGAAGATATCTCCGTGACCGGCGGCACGCGTTTCGGTTTTCACGGCACGTCCGACAAGGATAAATCGGGTATCTCGTCGTATGGCGACAAGCCGTTTTCGATCATCGGATCGCTGACATATTTTCACGATCAGAGCGGCACGGATAATTGGGGGGCGTCTTATTACAATCAAAGCAAGTATCCGGCCGCCGCTTATTCGAATTTTACCCAGGCCTATTATCGATTCGATCGAACGACGCTTGGCGGAGGCGCGGAACTGGCTTATCAACCGGATGCGGATAATCGCTGGTATGCGCGATATCTGCATTCGGGTTATACGGAAGACGTGAATCGCCAGCAATTGATCTTCAAGATGTCGGGGCAGGCGACGCAAAACGCCGACGGTTCGATCACGTCGGGCGTCGGATTCGACAAGGCTGTTCGTCACATGCAGGAGCAGGTCAGCCTCGACGTGTTCCAGATCGGTGGCGAAAACAAGTTCGGCGGCGGCGCCAAGCTGGATTACAACGTCGCGTATGCGGTCGGCAAGGACTATCGCCCCTACGACACGTCGAGCACGTTCTCGTATCGCCCGACCGGCGCCAGCGTCACCTACAACAACCAGTTCGACCGCAGGTATCCGTCGTACGTGGTGCAAGGCGCGAATCAACTCGATCCGAACCTCTACAAGCTGAGTCAACTGACCAACAACACGCAGACCTATCGTACCCAGGAATGGTCCGGCGGCAGCAATCTCACACTGCCCACGCACTTTTTCAAGGGCGCTACGGACGAGCAGCTGAAATTCGGCACGTCGGTGCGCTTTCGCACGACGACGCATACGATCGATCCGTACAACTCCGCAGCGGTGCCGTCGCTCGGCATGGGGCAGGCGATTACCGGTTCGCCCGTCACGTTCTATGGCGACCATTATGCGAACGGCTACAACATCGATCCGAACACCATGTCGAACCTGTTCGCGAACGGGGCGGGTAACGGCTTCAAGGGCAAGTCGACCGATGGCATCTCCGGGCTGTCGTCGGGCAGCCGCGACACCGAAAACGTGTTTGCCGTATATGGCCAGGATCAGATGACGTTCGGTCGCCTGGGCCTGATCGGGGGCCTGCGCGTCGAGGCCACGCGTGCCACCTACAGCGGCTACGCGGCCGACAAGAACCTCACGTCCGCATCGCCGATCTCGAACAGCACGAGTTACGTGAATTTCTTCCCGTCGCTGCAGGCGCGTTGGGAATTCACGCCCGACACGATCGGCCGCGCGAGCTATTCGAGCACGATCGCGCGACCCGGATTCAATCAGGCAAACCCGGCGGCGACGATCGATCCGAGCCTGTTCGTCGTATCGCAGGGCAATCCGAACCTGAAGCCGACCGTCTCGCAGAATTTCGACCTGTCGCTTGAACGCTATCTCGATCACGGCGGGATCGTCTCGCTCGGGTTGTTCGACAAGGAACTGTCGAACTATATCGTCGCGAACTCCAACACCGTGATGTTCAGCCCGACCGATCCGCTGTTCGGCGCACTCGCGGGAACGCCCAGCCAGGTGCTGAGCTACAAGAACATCTCGCACGCGCGTGCGCGCGGGCTCGAGTTCAATTACGACCAGCACTACACGATGCTGCCGGGCATTCTGAGCGGGCTGGGCAGCAGCTTCAACTGGACCCACGTGAATTCGAGCGGAGAAATTCGTCCCGGCGAATCGTCTTCCCTGCCGTCCACCGCCAACGATACGTACAACGCCCAGCTCTATTGGGAGAACCAGCGGTTCAGCGTGCGCTTGGCGGGTTCCTATATTGGCAGAATGCTGGCGTCCATCGGCAAGAGCAAGGCCAGCGATCGATACTGGGAGCCACGCTTCTCGCTGGATCTCGGCGCGTCGTACGCGCTCACGAAGCATGTGTCGGTGTATGCCGCCGCGCGCAATCTCCTCGATACGCCGGTCGCGCAATCCGAGGGCTCGAACCATCAGCTGATTCAACGCGAGACGTATGGCCGAACCTACATGTTCGGGCTGAGCGGCAGCTTCGATTAAGCGCTTCACACACCTTTGACGGCTCGGGCGAAGCCGTATTTGAACGGCTGCATCGGGTTTTCAACTCGATGCAGCCGCTTTTTTTGCGACTGCCGCATCACGCATGGCGGGCGGCATTCAGGGCAACGCCGGTTTGATCAGTGAACCGCGAAAACCTGCAACCCGGCTTCCGCCGCGGCCGGTCCCTTGGTGTGGACAACGTACAAACGCTCGAGCGACGGCACGTACATCGCCGTCTTGCCGCCGTGCGTGTCGATGTGCTGGATCGGTTCGTAGCGGCTCCGATCGTTTTTCTTGAACACGTCGAGGCCGGTCGACCCCGCCACGTAGAGGCGGCCATGCTGCTTGTCGAGGATGATTTCATCGGAGGTTTCGACCGTGGGTAGCGTCTGGATGACGTGACCGTCGCGAGTGTCGAGGACAAGCAGCACGCCAGGATTGCGCGCGCCCACGAACAGGTGGTGCGAATCGGGATCGATTTCCATGGCGGAATTCCGGCTCGGGCCGGGGATCGGCCAGATCGCGCTCAGCGTGTGGTCGTTCAGGCCGATCACGCCGATTTCATGCCGATCGCGGAAATTCACGAACAGGCGGTCGGTGGCCTCGTCGATCGCCATCGCCTTGACCTGGCCGGCGGGCACTTCGATCGCGCCCAGCACGGCGCCATCCGATACGCGCAGCATCGTGATGACGGACTGCGTTTCGTGGGATTTCGATCCGCCATTGCCGAGATAGAAGATTCCGGTGCGGCGATCCAGAATACCGCTGTCGGGTTGCGGCTTGAGCGGTACCGACTGGGTAACGGAGAATGTTCGGGTATCCACGATATTGAGACGTGCGACACCCGCATCGGCGATGAGCAGCTGCTTGCCGCCGTCGGTCAACTGAATCTTGTGCGGTTTGGCCGAAACGGTTCTTTCGCTCGCAAGATGCTCGCCGCCGGGCAGTGAAAAGATTTCGATCGACCCGAATTCCTCGGCCGAAACGTAGAGCCGTTGGCGGGTCAGGTCGGCGTCGAAATGGTCGAAATCTCCGCCGGTGACTGCCGGCAAGGGCACTTGCGAGATCAGTTCCAGCGGTGGCGGCGACACGCTGGCGCATCCCGGGAGGGACGCGGCCAAGGCTGTCGCGAGGGCAATCAGGGAAAGGTTTTTTTGCATTGAAGAAGGTATGTGTTCGATATCGATCAGCAACAGTGCGTGATCTGCTTTGCGTCGAGCGACGCAATGGCGGGTGCCGGCGGTGTCGTTACTTCAGATGGTGCGATCTCCCGGGTTCATGAAATTACGGAGTACGGGCGCCGTTCCTGCTGTAGACGGCCAGCCTGAAACCGCGCCCCCAGATATTCAAAATACGGCCCCGGCCGATTTTGGATCGAAGCCGGTGCAGGCAAACATCGATCGAATTGTTCTTGAATTGATCCCCGTAGGAATCCAGATCGGCGGCAATTTCGGCGCGCGAGAATATTCGATTGGGTTCATTGATGAACATCGTCAATATCGCCATGTCGGTTGGCGATAGCGTGCTTCGATGAGATCCGATCAAAACCGTTCGGGTCAGCGAATCGATTCTCATGTCGCCGAGACGGGTAATTTGCCGGTTTTCGTGTTGGTATGAATATTTATTGATCAGGGAAATAATCTGGCCGATGTCGGTCGGTTTGATAAGGACGGTATCGATATCGATCTTTCTATCTGGAAAAGTTTCGATGCGGGGCGTTTCTTCTCTGGAAAATGCAATGACGCGGCAATGTTGCGCATCGCCGGGGCGCTCGTTCAACAGCCGCAATCCGTCTTGCCCGGTTCCGTCGAGATCGATCAGCAGCACATCGTAGAAGTCCCGCAACAGCGTGTATGACGCATCGCTGAACGAGCAACTCCACTCCACCTCATGCTCGACGGCTCGCAGATCGCGAAGCAGTTCCGGCCCGGTTTCCGATGAGCCGCTGAATATCAAAATTCTCATTTCCTTCCCCAAAGACTTGCGCCGCCGGGCAATTGGCGGCGCGACAAGGGGTGTTTATAACGATGCGGAATGACCGACGGCGGGCTTGTCCATTACGTTTTTGAAATGTGTCAAAAATGTGATAGAAAGGAATTTCGGAGGTGTCGTTTCTCGCAAGTCTGTATTCGATGAATTGAATTGTAATAACTGGTAATAGAGTTGAAATGGCGAGCGAATAGAATGCGGATCTTCCTGGTTTTTGGGTGAAAGTTTAAATGCGTCGATTCAATTGAGCCGACGTATGAGCTTGCTGCCTTCAAGACATTCATTGCTCGCGTTTCAAAGGCGAGCGCTTAATCATCTTCCAATTGAAACGATGCAAACTCTTGTCGATCTGTCCGTTCAATCTCTTGGCTTGCTCCCGCTGATGGCGCTGGTCTTCCTCGCCGCGGTGATGGTGATCGTCGAGCGGCTCAATTTTTTCGTCCGCTCCATGCGAGTCGGCAAGCAGCTCGTTCGGGAACTGGCGCAATTGCCGTCCCGATCAGGCGCATCGATCGAAAAGCTTTCCGGCCGCTATGCCGGGTCGCCGCATGGCGCGCTGCTCAAGCGCGCGCTTGCCTCTGGCGGTCAGGCCGAAACTGATTTCGAGCGCGCGGTCGACGAGGAAATCATGTTGCAGATGCCCCGTCTCGACAAGCGGCTGTGGGTGCTCGATACGGCCGTCACGCTCGGCCCGCTGCTGGGGCTGTTCGGCACCATCGTCGGCATGATCAATTCCTTCGACGTGCTCGGTTCGTCCGGCACGGGCAATCCGATGGCGGTATCGGGCGGCATTGCGCATGCACTGATCGCCACGGCCACCGGCTTGACGATCGCCATCGTCGGCGTCGCGCTGCTGAACTATCTGAACAAGCGGGTGCGCAACGCCCTGCTGCAGATGGAACTGATCAAGTCGATGCTGGTTCGCCATCTCGCGGCATGAGCGGACGCTAATTTCACGGAGGCGCACCATGCGGAAACATCTCTCCCATTACCTCGGCCACGACGAAAAAGCACGGATCGAGATCATCCCGATGATCGACATCATGATGTTCCTGCTCGTGTTTTTCATGCTGGTCATGCTCAAAATGGTTGCGGCAACCGGGCTGAAGCTGCATTTGCCGGATTCGTCCACCACCACGCGGCTCGATTCCGTCGAGGTGAATGTGGCAGTCAGCAAGGACGGCGCGCTGCATTTCCAGGATCAAACGATCGCGCCCGAAGCGCTGTCGTCGCAACTGGCGGCGCTCGAGCAACAGAAGAAGGTCACGGTGACCATCACCGGGGATGAGGGCACGCCGTACCAGGCGATCGTCAAGGCGATGGATATCGCGCGGGCGGTCGGTATTACCGAAGTTGGCCTCGCGGCCAAGGCGTCCTGATTCGCATGACAAACACTGTGAACCCGATCGACGCCGCCGCGCCGCGCAGCCTTCACGCACGGCAGGTTAGGCGCGAGGACGGCATGTCGCCGATGGTCGCGCTCGGCATTGCCATCGCCATCGAGGCGGCTGTCATCGCCGCGGCCATCCACGTGCATCAGCCACGCCCGCCGGCGCCGAAGCCGCCGCCGGTGATGATGGCGGCCATCGTGACGCCGAAGCCGCCGCCGCCACCGCCACCGCCGGTCATCAAGAAGATCGTCAAGCATCTGGTGCCCAAGGCGCCTCCGCATCCCGCCCCGGCGGCGCCCGCCCGGCCAGCCGTGCCCGTGCACGACAACGCGCCGGCCGTTGCCGCTGCCCCCGCGCCGCTTCCCGCCGTGCCCTCGGCCGCGACGGCCGCCTCGAAGGCACCGGCTGGGCCGGCCGCCGTGGATATCGCCATCGAATGCCCCGTTCAGATCAAGCCGCAGACGCCCGCGAAAGCATTGGCGGAAGGATTGAGCGGAGAGGTGACGGCCCGCGCGACGATCCAGGCAGGCCGCGTGGTGGCGGTCGATATCGTTCGATCGCAGCCGGCGCGAGTCTTCGACGACGCGGTGCGACGCGCGATGCGTCAGTACCAGTGCAGGACCAACGGCGACGAAGCGATCGTTGTCGAACAGACCTTCGAATTCGCGGTCGGCGACTAAGCGCCATTTCGCATTTCCGATCCCGCCGACGGTGCCGGGATCGGCTTACCGGATCTTCATCATGAGTATCAACGACAACATTACCCGCGCCGTCATTGCTGCATCGGCGGTGTCTTTCGGCCTCACGGTGTCATTCGCGCAGGCCAGGGACAGCGTATATCTGTCTCCGGACGAGATCGACGTCGCGGCGTTGCTCGCGCCTCCGCCGGAGCCGGGTTCGGCCGCCCAGCGCCGAGATCTGGAAGCAGTCCTGACGGTTCAGAATACGCGCACGAGCGAGGAGGTGGCAGCCGGCATCGCGGACGTTCAGAAATCCGTGTTCCGGTTTGCCGACGTGCTCGGCCCGGCCTTCATGCCGGAAAATCTGCCGAAACTGGCCGCGTTGTTCGAGGTGGCGAACCACGAGGCGAGCCTTGCCGTCAAGCCCGCCAAGGCGTACTTTCATCGGGCCAGGCCGTATGTCGCATCGAGCCAGGTGCATCCCACGGTGCCCGAGCACGCGGCAGGCGCCTATGAATCGTATCCCAGCGGTCACGCGACGATGGGCTATCTGGACGCGATCCTGCTCGCCAACATGGTGCCGGAAAAACGCGCCGAGATTTACGCCCGCGGCAGGTTGTTCGGCGAGCATCGCGTGGTGGATGGTGTTCATTATCCGAGCGACGTCGAGGCGGGGCGTATCGACGCGACGGTCATCGCCGCGCAGATGATGCGGAATCCGACATTCAAGGCCGATTTCCTGGCGGCTCGCACGGAACTGCGCGGCGCGTTGGGGATGCATTGAGACGGCCGCCGTCGAAGCGAGCCTCAACCATGTCGATACATACCGCGCTCATCACGCTGGCGTTCGCCCTGGCGTCGGTCGCCGATGCCGGCCGCGGCGCGGCAGCCTCGTCTCCCGCCTTCGAAGTCGCGAACCGGTACGGGCTGGGCGGCCAGGCGCGTCGGGATGAGCTCGGCTACGACGCCGCGCGGCGACGGCTGTTCGTCGGCCGCGGCAGCGATGTGCTGGTCGTGGATGCAGATACCGGCAAGCTGGCCGGAACCCTCCCCGGCACGAATGGGGTTCACGGCTTTGCCTTTGTCCAACCGTTGAAGCTTGGCTTCATCACCAATGACCGTGCCAACAGCATCTCGGTCGTCGAGCTCGATTCGCTACGGAGCGTCGACACGATCAAGGCCGGCGGTGCGGGCCCCGACGCCATCCGCTACGTGCCCGAGCTCAACCGGCTGTATATCGGCAACGGCCATGACGCCAGCGTCAGCGCGCTCGATATCGTGTCGCGAAAGATCGTTGCGACCGTGGCGGTCGGCGGAAAGCCGGCATCGCTCGCGAGCGATGGAAGCGGCCGGGTGTTCGTTGCGATGGCAGACAAGGCGGAGATCGTCGCCATCAACGGCGTGGGCAACAACGTGCTGGCGCACTGGCCGCTGGCACGTTGCGAGAAGCTGTCCGGACTCGCCATCGACAGCGATACGCAGCGCCTGTTCGCCGCGTGCGCCAACCATGTTCTCGATGTCGTCGATGCCCGCTCGGGCGAGGAAATCGCCAGCGTGCCGATCGGCGGGCGCCCCGGCATGGTGGCGTTCGATCCGTTGCTCAAGCTGGTGTTCGTGCCGAACGGCGGTGACGGGACGATGAGCGTCGTCCACGAAGATGCCGCTAACCGGTACCGCGTCGTCGATACCGTCCTCACGCAACAGGGCACCGGCACGATCGTGCTCGATGAAGCGAGACATCGGGCCTACCTGGTGTCGTCGACGGTGCCTCCCGACACGCCGGCGCGCCGCCATTCCGATGTGGCGTCCGGTACGGACAACGTCATGGTGGTGCGGCCCGCGCATTGAGCTATCAGGTCATCCGGCGTGCGCCATCGGCTTGGTGCCGCTCAGATAGGTCACGCGCTCGGCCATGCGCAACTGCCGCGCCTCGACCCGCGGCCGCAGCCACTGTTCGAAGCACAGCCGTTCCGCGGGCGTGAACTGCGTGGCGAGAACGGTCTCGAGCGTGGGCGCCCACGGGTGGGGCGAGCAGCGTAGCAGCACGTCCCAGGACGTCACCGGGGCGGGGCGGACATCGATGTGCAGCTCCAGGTGAACTTGCTCGAAGCCCGCTTCCAGCGCAAACCGGACCAGGTCGCGCTCGCCGTAGTTCGCCAGCGCGCTGGCCGAGATTTTTTCTTCGGTGTCCGGAAATTGTGCGGCCTTCCAGCGATGCAGCAATCGCAGAAAGCGCGCTTCGGAAGAATCGGGCAGGCTCGCGACGGCTTCCCGTAGCGAATGTGTTTCGATGGCGGCGTCCCGCATTACCGGCTCCGACAACGACAGTCGCCCTCCCGGGTGCAGGATGCGAAAGAATTCGCGCATCGCCGCGGGCTTGTCGGCGACGTATGCCAGAACCGCGCGCGTGCACACAGCATCGACAGCGTTGTCTTGAATGGCCAGGAGGGAATCCGCCGGGCATTCGATCAACGTGCACTGGCTGGCGACGCCGCGCTGCACCGCGAGCGCCTGCGCATGTCGAAGCAGCGGGGCCGATACGTCGGTCATCAGAACGTGCAGCGATGGGCCGATCCTGTCGATGGCGCCGAAACCCACCAGCCCGGCCCCCGTGCCGATATCGGCCAAGGTCATGCCCGGTCCGAGCTTCGCGCTATCCAGCACGCGTTGCAGGCAAGGTTCGAGCTCGGCGTTGATCTCGGCTTCGAGATCGGCGTTGCCGCCATGGCGGATATGCAGCAGCCAATCCGACCACAGGTCGGATGCGGGCGGCCCGACGTCGTCAGCCGCGCATGTGCGATCCGGGGCCGGCGACGGGCCGGGGCGTACGGATTGGATGGGTCGGTGTTCCATTCGATTGGGCGGAAGATGGCGGGCCGTCGGGCGCCTGGTGGCATGACCCGTTGCCGGCGGGCGGACTCGGGCAATTGGCCCGCCGGCAATGCGATACGCGGCTGTCCGCTTAGAAGCGCGTGCGAATGCCGATCGTCGCGGCGAGCTGGCTGTTCGACGACGAGGCGGAGAAGCCGAGCAGATCGGCCGTGATACCGGATTTCCCGGTGCTGCCGACGTGCTGATATTCGCCCTCGACATAGACGTCGGTACGCTTCGACAGCATGTAGTCCGCACGCAGGTTCACCTGGTTGAACTTCGGGCTGGCGCCCGCCAGCCGGGCATCGGTGAACGTGTAAGAGCCGATCAGCGAGACAGCCGGCGTGAAGTTGTAGCGGCCGTTGACCTCGTAGTTCGTGAAGCGCGCGCCCGTGTTGTTCAGGCCGAAGCCGCTGGCGGTGCCCGACGCATAGGCGCCGATCGAGCTGGCGGCCTGCAGCATCGTCTGCGTGATCACGATGCCCGCCACGGCCGGGCCGAACGCATAGCTGGCGCCGCCCCCGAACGTGCGCTGAACGCGCGCCGAGAACGTCGCGTCGTTGCTGACTGCACCGTTGGCGAGTGCCGCGCCGGCGTTATTCAATTGCAGATAGCCGATGGCCGCATTCAACGGCCCGTTGCTGTACGACACCCCCGCGCTGTAGGCGCGATTCGATGCGAAGCCGCCGGCTTGATTGGAGAAGCCGTACAGTCCGCCGAATTTCAGGCCGCCGTAGCTGATGCTGGTGTACTTGACCGAATTGCTGACGCGAAACGAGTTGTCGAGGTTGTCGTTGTCGTACGGGTGCCCGAAATGGGTACCGCCGTACTGGGTGCCGGTCAGCGAGAGCGGGCCGACGAAATCCACCATCGAGTCGTACTGGCGGCCGAGCGTCACCGCACCGTAGGCGTCGCTCGACAGGCCCGCAAACGCCTGGCGTCCGAACATGCGACCGTTCTGGCCCAGCGCGCCGGTCTGCACGTTGAAACCGTTCTCGAGCACGAAAATCGCCTTCAAGCCGGCACCGAGATCTTCCGCGCCGCGGATCCCCCAGCGTGAACCGTTGGTATCGCCGCTCGTTGCCTGGAAGGCGTGGCTGCCATGCTGGTTGCTGGCATAGGTCATGCCGGCGTCGATCAGGCCGTACAAGGTCACGCTGCTTTGTGCGCTGGCGAGGGCGGGCAGCGTGCAGAGCGCGCCGGCTAGGCCCACGCTCACGAGGGTTTTGTCCATGGTGGATCTCCTATGGCGTGCAGGTTGCTCCAGGCTTCAGGTGAGCCTTCGAGCGGCGCGATGTTCGAACCGCACGCGGAATTTTCGAGGGGGCGCAATCGATGAAGCATGCGAGCACGCGGTGGGCCGAGCCATCGGCGGCAGCGCTTCAAGGCGTGAGGATCTTATTGGGGCGCGCCGGCTATGCCGCCTTCAATTCAGAATTGCGTCGTAGTCCGTTGTTTTTTCGATGGCCGGCGGCGGATGCGGGCTCGACACGATTTGTTTTTCCGAAATCGAACCCGGCCGAGGTGTGGCGGAACATGTTGCGGTCGTGATCGAGCCGGGCCTGTCGCTCAACCTCACCGACCTGGCGCGCCAGCGGGGCGGTCGCGTTGCCGCGTCGGGCGCGCGGCGTTCAGCCGATCCGCTTCGTATAGAACGTCGTGCCGCACGGCGCGCCGTCCGGCATCAGCGCGTAGCCGGGCACGTCGCCCACGCGCTGCCAGCCGGCGCGCCGATACAGCCGCTCGGCCGCACCGCCCGTTTCGGTGTCGAGCACCAGCACCGTCTTGCCGGCCTCGCGCGCCTCGGCCTCGATCGCTCGCATCAACGCCTCGCCCACGCCCTGCCGCCGCGCCCGCCGATGCACGAGCATCTTCGCGACGTCGGCGCGATGCGGTTGGTTCTCGGGCTGCGCCGCGATCAACTGCACCGTGCCCATCGCCACACCTTCCGCATCCTCGGCCACCAGCAGCACGCGGCGGCCCGGCGCGACCTCGCGTGCCACTGCCTCCCAGAACCGCAGCGCCGTTTCGCGCGCGATCGGCAGCATGAAGCCGACCGACGCGCCGCCTTCGACGCAATCGATCAGCACGTCGGCCAGCTCGGCGCATCGGGCTTCGGCCTCGCGGGCGTCGAGGCGGCGCAACGGGAATGCGGATGTCGCGGACATACAGGCTCCATGAAGAAAAGACCGGCGTTCAGCGCGACGAGAAGCGCGCTGCGTTGCATGTCGGGTTATGGCGGGCGTCGAGATGGCGCGGCGCAAGCGTGGACGCGAGGGGCGCGACGGACACGGCAGGCTCTCAAGGAAAACGACGGGCGTTCAGCGCGTGCCGAGCGCGACCAGGTAGCGTGCGGGCTCGCGCGTCGGGTTGTGGAACCGCATCGGGCAATCGAGCCGCATCGCCACGCAGTCGCCGGCTTCGAGTCGCCAGGTGGTGTCGCCGGCGCTGATGTCCATCACGCCTTCGATGAGCCAGATCTGCTGGTGGATGTCGGCGTCGCGCGCGCTGGTGTCGAAATGCACGCGCTCGCCGGCCGGAAACCGCACCTCGACGAGCTGGATCGGCGAGGGCAGCGCCGGCGAAAGCTGGCGGCGCCGGTAGCCAGAGGCCGGATCGGTCCACTCCGGCTGCTCGGCCGCGCGCGCGATGGACGAGGGTGCGGCATCGCTTTCGGCCTCGCCGAAGAACGAGGCCAGCGGCACGCCGAGCGCGGTGGCGAGCTTGTCGAGTACCACTGCGGTGGGGCTGCTCTCGCCGCGCTCGATCAGCGAGATGTGGGAACGGCTGACGCCGCTGCGCTCGGCCAGCGCATCGAGCGGCCAGCCTTGGGCGTCGCGCAGGGCGCGCAGGCGTTCGGCGATCCGGGCGTGGACGGTCATGAGGCGGTTTCCAGTTTGATGGATATGACGTCCGGTAAACTGGATGATCGATATTCGCCTGTCAAGCCACGCGACGCGAGCCGCCAACCTCACGACAAGCTTTCTCCCGCATGACGATCACCATTAGTACTACCCCGCGTTGACCGATCTTGCGTCGCAACACTAAAGTGTTCATCTTAGAAACCAAAGTTCGACATGCGAATTTTTTTGACGCAGCCGAGCCGATCAACGTGACAGAGGCGGCGCAGTCCGCCCACCGCCGCAGGAGACCGAGATGAGTCGTAGCCCCGTCGTGAACGTGCAGACGTTCATCAACGAACAGCCGTTCGGCGCCTTTCAGTGGCTGATCTTCCTGATGTGCTTCGTGATCGTGCTGCTCGACGGTTTCGACACGGCCGCGATCGGCTTCATCGCGCCGTCGTTGCTCTCCGAATGGCATCTGACCAAACCCGATCTCGCGCCGGTGCTGAGCGCCGCGCTGTTCGGCCTGGCTTGCGGCGCGCTCGCCTCGGGGCCGCTGTCCGACCGCCTCGGGCGGCGCGTGTTGCTGACCGGCTCGGTGCTGCTGTTCGGCGTGGCCTGCCTCGGCTCGGCGTTCTCGTCGAGCATCGGCGAGCTGACCACGCTGCGCTTCATCACCGGCGTGGGCCTCGGCGCGGCGATGCCGAACGCGGTCACGATGATGGGCGAGTTCTGCCCCGACCGCCGCCGCGCCACCGTGATCAACCTGATGTTCTGCGGCTTCCCGCTGGGCGCGGCGCTCGGCGGCTTCCTGGCCGCCTGGATCATCCCGCAGTTCGGCTGGCGCAGCGTGCTGATGCTCGGCGGTATCGCGCCGCTGGTGCTCAGCGTGGCGCTGATGGCGAAGATGCCGGAATCGGTGCGCTTCATGGTGGCCACGCGCAAGCCGGTCGAGCGGATCCGCGCGACGCTGGCGCGCGTGTCGGCGACGGCGATGGAAGCGGGCGGCTTCGTGCTGACCGAAACCGCCCCGCAGACGCCGGGCAAGGGCGCGGCCGTGGTGCTGTCGCGCCAGTACATCGTCGGCTCGGTGATGCTCTGGATCGCCTATTTCATGGGCCTCGTGATCTTCTACGCGTCGATCAACTGGATGCCGATCCTGCTCAAGGACGCCGGCCTCGCGCCGAAAACGGCCACGCTGATTTCCGCGCTGTTCCCGCTCGGCGGCGTGGGCGCGGTGCTCAGCGGCGTGCTGATGGACCGTTTCAACGCCAACCGCGTGGTGGCCGTGTGCTATGCGCTGACGGCGGTGAGCGTCTACTTCATCGGGCAGGCCGCGGGCAACGTGGGCGCGCTGGTGGTGATCGTGTTCCTGGCCGGCGTGCTGATGAACACGGCGCAATCGTCGCTGCCGGCGCTGGCCGCCGCGTTCTATCCCACGGCCGGCCGCGGCACGGGCGTGGCGTGGATGCTCGGTATCGGCCGCTTCGGCGGCATCGCCGGCTCGTTCCTGGTCGCCAATCTCACGGCGCGCCACGTCAGCTTCGCCAATGTGTTCGCCACCGTCGCCGTGGCCGGCCTGGTGTCGTGCGTCGCGCTGCTGGTCAAGCAGAGCGTGCGTCCGCAGCAGGTTGCGCCGAGCGGGGAGAAGATCGAATCGCTGGGGCATTGAGCGTGGCTAACCCAATGTAGAGATGGGGCTGCGAGTTCAGAACGTCGCCCAACGGGCAGCGGTATTCAGTTGGGCCGCCCCGAACGGAATATAGAGGAGAGGCGGCTTCCTCTCGTGGTTCTCGGTAAAAGCAATGTGCTTGAATTCGGTTTTTCAGTAATTTTATTCAACCCGGCTTGACGCCGGGTTTTTATCGCCTCTGGGAGGGGGGAGTCCTTACTGAGGCGAGTTTGGCTCCTTCGGGTAATACTTAACCGCAACTTCCATCGGTGTCAGAACTGTTTTCGCATCATCGAGCTTTGCATTGATGAGCCCGATCGATTCGTAGATCCTTTCAATCGAATTTTCGTCAATTGTTTGGGAGCTGAAGTTTGCGGAATTAATTCCGGGCGATGAAATTCCAATTGTCTGGACCGTAATCGCTCCCTGTGCTTTCTGGGTTGAAGCTGCGATGCCTAGCTTGAATAGGCTGCCAAGATCTAATCCGGCCTTGGTTGTATTCACGACAGCATCAACTCGAACGCCGATTCCGATGCGGGCAAGGGCGTAGTCTTTTTTAGTGTTTGGATTTGTGACAGGAACAACTATGTATCGTAGGAATTCGTACGATATTTTATACATTCCCCTTTCCAGCCCACCCGTTGCCACAAGATAACTGATTGACCCCTTCTCGTCGATTTTTCCAATCGTAGTTGTCCACTGTCCGACTGCGAGTTTTGTCAGCATCTGTTCCGAGTTGAGTCCTGAGAAACCCAACTCTGAAAGATCGTAAATCATTGGTTCGGTCGGAATCCAATCTTTACTATTGACATTCCAAGGAGATTTCAGGAGTGCGTCCATTTGAACTGTTGGCTGAGATATACCTGTGGCACAGCCGGTCACGATCGATAGCATGATTAAACCAGCAGCAAATTTTACATTCTTCATTATTTACCCCATTTTTTAAAGAGAACGGATTTTATATGCCACGCTTGCCAGGTGCTCTCGGTTGTTGTAGCGAGAAAAGGCAAGTTTCTTTGGCTGGAAAATTTCAAATTCGACGAAATTTAATGCCCCCTCTGATCGTCTCATTTTGAAATGGATGCGAAAGGTATTTGCTCCCGCCGCGCGAGTTAAGCACTGATAACGTAGTGATCGATGATCTGTTACATTTTGTTTCTTTTTAACTTCATACAATTATAGAAATTCAATAGGTAGGTAATGCAAGTAATTTTTATTGATCGACGCTCAGGTCGATTGGGTATTTATAAAGTTGACAATGAACTCGTATGATTTGAGCAATGCGAAATCTGGCAGCATGTGCATAAATAAGGCGCTCAGCGCGAGGTTTAGCATGAACCGGCTGGTGGTAGTGGCTGGCGCTCGCTATGAATTTGCACGGCAATTGATGGGGCAACGTCACGACGGAATCATTTTCATTAGGCTGAGGAATGAGCGGATTCGCAAGCGCGTTCATGAAATCAGCGATATGGCGTGCGCCGACGTATTCGACTGCATCGAGGTCCTTAGACAAGCCGCGACGTGAAAGTCCGGGGCGCCGGGTGGGTTTTGGGAGATCCAGGGCTCTCAAGCGTCGCGCTACTCAAGGTCCAAGCAACGTCAAGCGGAGATGCAATCGCAGGTTGCGGGCTCCCTCCCTGTACCACCGCACTGCGCACCGGCCGGCGAACTTCGCATAATGTCGATTGCCCTCCCGGAGCGCGGCCGCCGCGCCGCCGCCGGGGTCCTTCGATCGCCACCGGGCCTCGTCACGATGCGCATCCCGCCGCTGAAATCCATCATCGCCTTCGAGTGCGTCGCCCGGACCCAAAGCGTGAACCGCGCCGCCGAGGAGTTGGGCCTGACGCCCTCGGCCGTCAGCCACCAGATCGCCAACCTCGAGGCGACCATCGGCCAGGATCTGTTCGTCCGCTCGGGGCGCGGCATGGTGCTGACGCCCACCGGCGAGCAATACCTGGCCGACGTGACCGGCTCGCTGGCCGACCTGAGCCGCGCCACCGAGCGCGCGTCTGGCGACAAAGGCGGCAAGGGCGTGGAGATCCTGCGCGTGCATTCGAGCCCGAGCTTCGGGCTGATGTGGCTGCTGCCGCGGCTGGCGTCGTTCCAGGCGGCCAACGGCGACATCCAGCTCAACCTGGCCTGCTCGTACGAGAACGTGTCGTTCTCGAACGGCTTCTACGACATCGACATCCGCCACGGCTACGGCAACTGGGACAACCTCGAAGTGCGCACGCTGCGCGCCGAAACCATCGCGCCGCTGGCCTCGCCGGCCTATCTGGCGCGCCATCCGGTTGCCGCGCCCGGCGATCTGCTCGGCCACCGGCTGATCAATTCCGAATCGCCGCTGCTGCAATGGAAGCAGTGGTTCGCCCGCACCGGCGTGCCGGGCAAGCAGAAGACGTTCGATTTCTCGTTCGACCGCTCGTACATGTCGCTGGAGGCGGCCGCGCTGGGCCTCGGCATCGCGCTCGAATCGCTGATGCTGGCCTCGGCGCGCATCCGCGACGGGCTGCTGGTGCCGGTGTTCGGTGAGGCGCACCGCGTGGAGGTGGGCGCGCACCATCTGGCCTACCCGTCGCGGAACGGCGAGCTGCCGCGCGTGGCGCGCTTCCTGGCCTGGATCGAACGCGAGCACGCGGCGGGCGGCATCTGAGGCGATTCGAGGCGGCTTGCGGCCCCCTCGCGCCCGACCTGAAAATTTCTCAGCCGATGTTGAGCGGGACCGCGTTGATGTGGCGCGCGGCCGGCGCGACACTGCCGTTCCGAACACAACCCGGAGACAGGCGATGTTGCTCGCAGGCAAGGCGGTCATCGTGACGGGCGCGGCTTCGCCGCGCGGCATCGGCAAGGCTACGGCGCGCGCGCTGGCGGCGCAGGGCGCGCGCGTGGCGATCCTCGATGTGCGGCGCGACGACGCGCAGGCGGCCGCGGCCGATCTCGGCGCGGAGCATCTGGGCCTCGCCTGCGACGTGACCGACAAGGCCGCCTGCCTGGCGGCGGCGCGCGCCGCGCTCGAACGGTTCGGCCGCATCGACGGGCTGGTCAACAACGCGGGCATCACGCAGCCGGTGCGCACGCTCGAGATTTCGGCGGACGGCTTCGACGCGATCGTCGGCGTCAACCTGCGCGGCTCGCTGTACATGTCGCAGGCCGTGATTCCGGCGATGCAGGCGCAGGGCGGCGGCAGCATCGTGTGCATGTCGTCGGTGTCGGCGCAGCGCGGCGGCGGCATCTTCGGCGGCCCGCACTACAGCGCGGCCAAGGCCGGCGTGCTCGGGCTCGCCAAGGCGATGGCGCGCGAGTTCGGCGGCGACCGGATTCGCGTCAATGCGATCGCGCCGGGCCTGATCCAGACCGACATCACCGGCGACAAGCTGACCGGCGCGATGCGCGCCGACATCGTCAAGGGCATTCCGCTCGGCCGCCTCGGCGAGGCGGCCGACGTGGCCAACGCGTGCCTGTATCTGATCAGCGACCTGTCGAGCTATCTGACGGGCGTCACGCTCGACGTGAACGGCGGCATGCTGATTCACTGACGCACGTGGCGGCGCGCTCGATGCGCGCCGTCGTTCGCGCCTTCATCCGTTGCGCCGGCAAGCATCGGGCGCACGCCGACGCGCCCGCGCGCCACCCGCTTTCGCCCGACGATTGCCGCGCCGTTGCGTGGTTTCCCGCCTGTTGCCGCGCCCCGTTCCGGGTTGACCCGGATCCCGCCCGCGCGTTCGTCCCCGCCCGAAACCGCGCGCGGCGGCCAAGTACCATCCGTTGGAACCGGCTGCCCTGTTTCCGCCAACGGCGAATGTCCCGCCCGTATCAATCCCTCTAGGATTCGTCCTGCCAACGCATGTCCGGCGCGCGGCACGATGCGCCGCCGCTGCGGCATCCGTTGCCCGCAGCATGCCGTCGCCACCCGCGCCGCCGCGCATCGAAGGGCCGGCCGACAGGCAGATCGATTAGTGATACGAAAGAAAAACAGGAGACTCGCAGTGACCCATTCGCGCCTCACGCTGCTCGGCATGCTCGCCCTCGCCGTGCCGTTTTCCGCTCACGCCCAGAGCAGCGTCACGCTGTACGGCGTGATCGACACCGACCTGCTCTACACCAACAACAACGGCGGCGCGCACCAGTACGCGATGTCGAACGGCTGGATGCAGGGCAACCGCTGGGGCCTCACGGGCACCGAGGATCTCGGCGGCGGCTATCAGGCGATCTTCCGCCTCGAAAGCGGCTTCTCGTCGACCACCGGCGCGATGGGCCAGGGCAACGCGATGTTCGGCCGCCAGGCCTACGTGGGCATCGCCAGCCCGTACGGCACGGTCACCGCCGGCCGCCAATACGACGCGATCGTCGATTACGTCGAACCGGGCCGCTCCGGCACCGCGCTGCTGATCAACCACCCCGCCGAATTCGACAACCTCGGCAACGACTACCGCATCAACAACGCGGTGAAGTTCGCGAGCGTCAGCTACGGCGGCTTCAAGTTCGGCGGCCTGTTCAGCACGGGCGGCGTGGCGGGCAGCTTCGATCGCAATCGCGCGTGGTCGCTCGGCGCATCGTACGCGAACGGGCCGCTGTTCCTCGGCGTGGGCTACGTCAACGCACGCGATCCGAACTTCTCGTACTACGGCAACAACCCGTCGTCGAGCACCACCGCCAGCAACATGTCGGCATACCGGATCTTCTCGGGCTACGCCTCGGCGCAGACGCTCGAAACGCTCGGCGCCACCGCGTCGTACAAGATCGGCGCGCTGAGCGTGGCCGCGACCTACACCAACGTGCGCTTCTCGGGCCTCGGCGCGCTGACGTCGCTGAACCCGCAGGGCTATCGCGGCACCGCGGCGTTCAACACGGCCGAGCTGGCGCTCGGCTACGCGATCACGCCGTCGCTGAAGTTCGGCGCGTCGTATCAGTACATCCACGGCGCGCCGGTGGCGGGCGGCGACATCGGCCGCGTCACGTATCACGAGGCCGACGTGTCGCTCGACTACTACCTGTCGCCGCGCACCGACGTGTACGCGCTCGTCATGGCGCAGCAGGCGTCGGGCAAGGATTCGACGGGGCAGGCGGCCGTGGCGCAGATGTGGGCGCTGTCGCCGTCGGCGTCGAACCGCCAGCTCGGCGTCGTGCTCGGCATGCGTCACAAGTTCTGACCGGATGCGCCCGGCCTGCGCCGGGCGCATCCGCCGTTGCCCCGCTTCAAGGAGACACACGATGAAATTTCGCGGCCAATACCGGACCACGATCCTGACGATGCTGCTGCTCGCCACCGTCATCAACTACATCGACCGCTCGGCGCTGTCGATCGCCATGCCGTTCATCTCGCGCGACTTTCACCTGAGCGCGAGCGAGAAGGGCATCATCTTCGGCGCGTTCTCGGTCGGCTATGCGCTGTTCAACTTCCTCGGCGGGTATTTCTCCGACCGTTTCGGCGGCCGCCGCGTGCTCGGCGTGTCGATGACGTTCTGGTCGCTGGCCTGCGGGCTGACCGCGCTGGTGTCGGGCTTCTGGTCGATGCTGGCGGTGCGGATCGCGTTCGGCGCGGGTGAGGGGCCGAACGCGGCCACCGCGAACAAGGTCGTCAATACGTGGTTCCCGCTCGGCGAGCGCGCGACGGCGGCCGGCATCGGCCAGTCTGGCGGCCCGATCGGCGGCGCGCTGGCGGGGCCGATCGTCGGCTTCCTCGCGCTGTCGTTCGGCTGGCGCGCGGCGTTCGTCGTGATGGCGGTGCTGGGGTTGCTGTGGGTGATCGCATGGCGGCGCGTCGCGACCGAGACGCCCGCGCTGCATCCGCGCGTGAGCCGCGACGAGCTGGCCCACATCGAGGCCGGCCAGGACGCCGCGCCCGCGCCGAGCGGCAAGCGCGTGTCGATCCGCGAGGTGATCACGAACCGCGCGGTGGTGACCACCGGCATTTCGCTGTTCTGCTACAACTACATCCTGTTCTTCTTCATCACCTGGTTCCCGAGCTATCTGGTCGATGCGAAGGGGATCAGCCTGAAGGACATGAGCCTCGTCAGCTCGCTGCCGTGGATCACCGGCGCGATCGGTTTCTTCTCGGGCGGCTTCATCGTCGACGCCATCTACCGCCGCACCGGCCGCCGGATGTTCTCGCGCAAGGTGGTGCTGGTCACCTCGCTGCTGATCGCGGCCTCGTGCACGGCGCTGACCGGGCTGGTGGACGACAGCGCCGCGGCGGTGGCCGTGATGACGGTGGCGATCGGGCTGCTGATGCTGGCCGGCCCGGCTTACTGGGCGATCATCCAGGACAGCGTGCCGCGCCACCAGGTGGGCACCGCGAGCGGCTTCATGCATGGCCTCGCGAACTGCTCGGGCATTGTGGGGCCGGCCATCACCGGCGTGCTGATCGACCGTACCGGCAGCTTTCTGAGCGCGTTCGTGCTGGCCGGCACGGTTGGCCTGGTCGGCACGCTGATCCTGGCCGCGTTCGTCAGCGGCCGCGACAATCAGCCGGAGCCGACGCCGGCCTGAGTGGCGTCATTTCCTACGCGCGCCCGAGCGGCACGCTTCGCAACGGGCGCCCGTGTCGACGACACCGGCGCCCGTTGCGCTTGCACGGCCCGCGCGCGAGGCGATCAGTTGTAGCCGAGGATCGCGCTGGTGCCGACGTCGGGGTGATCGCCCGCGTGGCCGGCGAGCGCCGAGGTGGGGTGTTGCAGCACGGCGCGATACGGCGTGACGGCCTGGGCCGGCGTGCGTGCGGCGGTGGACGGGGCGACGGGGGCAGCTTCGTTGATGGCGTTCATGATCGTTCGGTGAAGTGGAAGGTAGGTAAGTCGATGGGAATCCTGAGCATCAGGCGCTGGGCGTGGGCTGCCGCACCGCGTGCAGCGGCTGGCCGCCTGCGGAGCGGCGCGCGCCCGGCGCGGCATGGGCATCGTGGCCGCCGTGGGCTGCGTCGGCGGCGCGGATCCGCGCGCGCGTGCGCCGCGTGATCGCCACCACCGCGAGCACCACCGGGCCGATCAGCAGGCCTTCGGCGAGTTCGGGGTCGATCGGCAGGTTCATCACGTGCAGCGCCTTGAAGGCGGTGGCCGCCAGCGACAGCACGTAGTACGAAATGGCCGCCACGGAGAGGCCTTCCACCGCGTGCTGCAGATGCAACTGGTTGCGCGAGGTGCGCTCCATGCCTTCGAGCAGACGCGTGACGTCGCGCTCCTGCGCGAGATTCACGCGTGTGCGCAGCAGGTCCACGGCGCGCGCGATGCGCGCGGCGATCTGCTCGTGGCGCGACCACACGCTGCGGCAGGTTTCCATGGCCGGCGCGAACCGGCGCTCCATGAATTCGGAGATGGTGGGCACGCCCTCGATACGCTCCTCGCGCAGTTCGTGAATACGCGCGAGCACCAGCTTTTCATAGGCGCGCGACGCGCTGAAGCGCCCGCTGACCTCGGCCAGATGCTCGACGCGCGCGGCGAGGTGGGTCAGCTTCATCAGCAGATCGGCGTCGTCGCCGGCCGCGAGCCGGCCGTCCATGCTGCCCACCAGCGCCTGCAGCGACGCGTGGATGCCGTCGAGTTCGCGGCCCAGCGCGCGGGCCGCCGGGAACGCGAGCAGCGCCATCATGCGATACGTCTCGATCTCGTAGAGCCGTTGCAGCAGCCGGCCGCCCTGTTCCTCGCGGAAATCGTCGTCGATCACGAGGAAGCGCATGAAGCCGTCGTCGCGCACCGTCCAGTCGCAGAACACGCTGCCGCTGCCGAGCACGTTGCTGCCGGTCAGCACCGGGCCGTCGATCCAGTCGCGCACCGAGGCGCGCGCGGCCTGCGCCGCGCTGCCCGACAACAGTTCGAGCCGCGCCGCCACGAAGCGCACGCCGGCCAATTGGGCGAACCAGCCAGCGGGGATGCGGCGCGTGGCGAGGTCGTCGAAATACTGCGTGTCGTCGCGCGGCGCGAGGAACGTGAACGTGGAGAACTCGGTGTGGCGCTCCCACTTCAACTGCCAGCCGAGCGTGCTGTCGGCGGCGTGATGGGTTGCGCCCTCGGGCGGCGCGGGCAGACCGGCCGCCGCGCACAGCGTGTGGAGCAGGGTTTCGTGCAGGGCCGGGTCCGCATCGCTGTAAACCGCGAAGTGCGTCAGCGTGACGGCCCTCGTCACGCGCAGGAATGGCCGGGCATGCAGTTCGGCGGCAAGCGCCGCGCGGAGCGGATGATCCATGGTCGTGGCGAATGGTCGAAGGTTCGGAAACCGAAGGTTCGGCGCGGCGCGCACGGCGGCCTGGCGAGGCCGGTTGGTCAGGATCACGAACCGGCCGGCGGGGCTGCCTGCGCGATTCGACTATGCCGGAGCGAATATCTTCGACAAAGCGAATATTGCTTATTCGAGCTATCAGGTTTTCTGATGGAATGCGCGGTGGCCATGCGATCGCGTGAAGCACGACGACGGCGCGGCAAGCTGGCGAATCGGCCGGAGAGGCTTGATGGGCGGGCCGAAGCGGGAGATCGCCGCGGTGCCGGGACATAGGCGGGAGGGGGCGCGCCGCACCGGGCGCGTGGAACGGAAACGCGCTGTGCGCTCAGGCCTGCGACGTTTTGTCCGGTGTCAGATAGCCACGCAGCAACAGCGCCATCGGCAGGATCGCGATGGCCGTCAGCGCTGTCGCCACGGTGGCGCCCGTCACGCCGATCCGGTCGCCCAGCACGCCGTACAGCACCGGCGCGATGGCTCCGGCCGCGATCGCGCCGGTATAGAACAGCGCGAACGCGCGCTCGGTGCCGTCGGCCGGCGATAGTTCCGGCACCGTGCCGTACAGCACCGACGACGTGCCGTTCAGCATCGTGCCGAGCAGCGGCAGCAGCACCCAGGTGGGCCCAAGCGGCGCGAACATCACCGCGACGATGCAGGCGGCCGTCGCGCTTTCGGTGGCCAGCACCGTGCCGCATACGCCCATCCGCGCGCCGATCCAGCCGCACGCGAACTTGCCCGCCGCGCCGCCGATGAACACCAGCGCGAGCGCCGTGCCGACCTGCGGCCCCGACGCGCCCTTGGCCTTCATCAGGAACGGCAGGAAGGTCAGCACGCCCATCCGCACGGCGGTGTCGAACACGCCGATCGAGAACAGCAGCCAGAACCCGTAGCGCAGCGCGCGCGCACCGTGGGCCGCCCGAGCGGGCGAGGCCGATGCTTCGGATGCCTTGGCGTCGGCGCTGGCCGCCGCCGAGCGCGCGAGGTTCGGCAGCCACATCGCGAGGCCGAGCGCCACCACGCCGCCGAGCACCGACATCAGCCACAGCGCGTGCCGCCACGGCATCAGCGTGATCAGCAGCGCAATGGCCGCGGGCAGCGCCGATTTGCCGAGATCGCCGGCGAAGTTGTAGACGCTGAGCGGGCCGCGCGCGTCGCGGCCGTAGGCGCGCGACACCGCGCCCGAGGCGAGCGGATGCTGCGTGCTCGAGCCGCTGCCCGAGATCGCCAGCGCCACGCACAGGCCGAGCAGGCTGCCCGACAGCCCGGCGCACGCGTAGCCGAGCGAGGCCAGCAGCGTGCCGCCCACCAGCGTGGCGCGCGCGCCGAAGCGTTGCGCCACGCGCCCGGCCGGCAGTTGCAGGCTCGCCATGGTGCCCGCGTAGATGCCGCGCAGCATCGCCAGCGCGCCGTAGCCGAGGCCGAAATCGGCCTGCCAGACGGGCAGCAGCACGTAGATCATGTCCGTGTAGCCGTCGTGCAGCGCGTGCGCCACGCAGGACAGCCACAGCACGCGCCGCGGCGACGCGGCCGGCTCGGGCGAGCGGGCGGGGGACAACGACGACAGCACGGCGGACAGTCTGGAACGCATGAGCGGTTTCGCGGGTGACGGGCGGTTGGGGCACGCGAGGCGGTGGAGGAACCGGATCGAAACGCGGGTTGGCCCGCGCCACAAGGCGATTCGAGGGAAATTCTAGGGCGCGGCGGCGCGCCGCTCAATTGACGTAATATCGGGCTTCACGGGAATAAAAGTCACGTCATGAGCATCAATGCACCGATCGGCCCTGGGCACGGCGCGGAGCGCGACGCGCTGCCGCCGCTCAACGCGCTGCGCCATTTCGAGGCGGTGGCGCGGCTCGGCAGCTTCGCCGCCGCGGCCGACGCGCTGCATGTCACGCACTGGGCCGTCGGCAAGCAGATCCGCTTGCTGGAGGATTGGTTCGGCGTGCCGCTGTTCGAGCGCCGCGCGCGCGGCGTGGTGCTGACCGACGACGGCGCGGCGCTGCTCGGCGACGTCAGCGGCGCGTTCGAGCGGCTCGCGTTCGGCGCGGCGCGGCTGCGCCACGATCAGGTGCCGCGGCGCGTGTCGGGCGTGGTGCGCGTCAACGTGCTGGCCAGCTTCGCGCTGTGCTGGCTGCTGCCGCGCTTGGGCGATTTCCACACGCGCTACCCGGAAATCGACGTGCGCGTGACCACCACCTCGCGCAAGCTGCGCTATATCGGCGACGCGTTCGACATCGGCGTGCGCTCCGGCCCGGAGCCCGGCGCGGGTGCCACCTCGCGCGTGCTGATGGCCGACGCGCGCATTCCGGCGTGCAGCCCCGCGCTGCTGCGGCACAAGCCGATCCAGGGCGTCGCCGATCTGCGTCATCACACGCTGCTGCATTCGTCGAGCACGCGCACGGCGTGGTCGCGCTGGCTCAAGGAGGCGGGTGCGGCCGGGCTGCAGCCGGCGCGGCAGGTGGAATTCGATCACGTCTATCTGCAACTGGCCGCCGCGCAGGAGGGGCTGGGCGTGGCGCTCGCGTCGCTGCCGCTGATCGAGCGCGATCTCGCGGCCGGCCGGCTGGTGTGCCCGATCGCCGGGCCGGTGTGGCTCGCGCCGGATTTCACGTTGATGGTGAACGAGGAGCGCGCCGGGGACGAGGCGGTGGCGGCGTTCGAGCGGTGGGTGACGGGGATGGCGCAGCAGGGGGGCGGGGCGAACGGCACGTCGTGACGCCGCCTCGCGGCGATCAAGCGGGCGGCATCCGTTCAAGCGCTTGGACTGCGCTCAGCAGCCCACCCAGAACCTTGTCGGCGACGCGCTGGGAGAAGCCCGGCGGCAGATCGGCCTGCACTTCCGCGATCGCCGCCGGCGTGCGCGCGATCAAGGCCTGGATCAGCGGTTCGGCGTCTTCTCCATAGCCGAGTTTCCGGGCCGTGCTGTTGAAGTGGCCAATCCCGTTCGCCTCCGCGAATGCGCGCCCCGTGATGCGCATCAATCAGAAGAATCTGATTTTTATGCTTTATAACGTTTTGCTTTCAGTTCTGTCGGTTATGGTTCGTCGGTTCAATCCAGGCCAGCAGAAGAACGATGAACAAAGGGACCTACCGTCTGGTGTGTTCCAGACGTCGAGGGATGGTGGTGGCGGTAGCAGAAACCGCGACTACCACGGGGAAATCAGCCGGTGGTGAGACTCGTGCTTGCCGCCTGTTGCGCAGCGCGTCGATTGTGGCCACCGCCACCGCGCTGGGCGTCATGCCTGCAATCGCGCCGGCGCAGATCGTGCCGACACCGGGCGCGTCGACGCAGGTGATCCAGACGCCGAACGGCTTGCCGCAGGTCAACATCGCCGCACCGAGCGGCGCGGGCGTATCGATCAACAAATACAATCAATTCGACGTACAACGCACCGGCGCGCTGCTGAACAACTCGCCCACGATGGTGCAGACGCAGCAGGCGGGGATGATTAACGGCAACCCGAACTTCGGGCCCGGACAGTCGGCACGCATTATCGTCAATCAGGTCAACGGTACGGCTGCAAGCCAGATTCGCGGCTATGTGGAGGTCGCAGGCAATCGCGCGGAAGTCGTGCTCGCGAACCCGGCCGGCATCGTGATGGACGGTGGCGGCTTCATCAACACCAGCCGCGCCACATTGACGACTGGCCAACCGTACTACGGTGCTGACGGCTCGCTTGCGGGCTATCGGGTCAACCGTGGGCTGATCACAGTCCAGGGCGCGGGCCTGAACGCGTCGAACGTCGACCAAGTGGATCTTATCTCCCGTGCCGTACAGGCCAATGCAGCGATCTATGCAAAGAACCTGAACGTGATCGCCGGCCCGAATCAAGTCGATCGTCATACGCTCGCCGCGACGCCCATTCAAGGCGATCGAGCTGCGGCGGGCGTGGCGATTGACGTCAGTCAACTGGGTGGCATGTATGCCGACCGGATCCTGCTGGTCTCGAACGAACACGGCGTCGGGGTGGCCAATGCCGGCACGATAGCCGCGCAGTCGGGCGACCTGACGCTGCAGTCGAACGGCCAGCTCGTGCTGACCGGCAAGACGAATGCAACCGGCAACCTCGCGATCGTTGCACAGGGCGGTATTCAGAACAGCGGTACAACCTATGGTCAGCAGAACGTATTGGTGTCAACCGCTGGCACGCTGTCGAACAGCGGCGCACTGGTCGCCCAGCAGGCGCTGAACGTTTCGGCCGGTAGCGTCGCGTCGACTGGCTCGCTGGGCGCCGGCGTGAACGCCGACGGTGCGGTCACCCATAACAGCGACCTGACTGTGACCACTGCCGGGCAACTGACGGCGAACGGGCGGAACGTGGCGGGCGGCAGCCTCACGTTGACGGGCAGCGGTATCGATCTGTCTGGCTCGAAGACGGCTGCGAACGCAAACGTTTCGCTGCTGGCTCGGGCAGGCGACCTCAACCTGACGAACGCGACGACCAGCGCGCAACGCGCGATCGAAGCGCGTGCCGCGGGCACGCTCGTCAACGACCACGGCACGCTGTCGAGCCAGGCCGGCACGACGCTCGAGGCAGGCGCCCTGTCGAACCGGAACGGCCGGGTCTCCACAGTCGGTCCGCTCGCAATCAACACGTCGGGACAGGTCGCGAACCAGGACGGGACGCTCGTTACTGACGGCGCCCTGACACTGAATGCAGGTGATATCGCGAACATCGCTGGCACGATGCAGAGCGGCGGCGCCCTGTCGGTGTCGGGTACATCACTCGACAACTCAGCGGGCCGGATTGTGTCGCTCAATGGCGGCGGCCTGTCGCTGTCCACGACCGGCCAACTGACGAACGCCGGCGGCACGACGGCGACCGGTGCGCAAGGTGGCGTGATCGGTGGCAACGGCGACGTGGCCGTGAAGGCCGGGACTGTCGTGAACCGCGGCAGTTTGACGGCGCAGCAGGCGCTGCAAGTCGCGACGGCCCTGCTCGACAACGGCGACGGCGCAATGGCGGCGGACCGGCTGAACGTAAAGGCAACGGAACTGCACAACGCGCACGGCACGCTCACGCAGTACGGCAGTCAGGACACGACACTCGACGTCAGCGGCATGCTCGAAAACGCAAACGGTACGATCCAGACCAACGGCGCGAACCTGACACTGGCGCCAGCGGCACTCACGAACGCGAACGGAACGATTATGCACGCCGGCATGGGCGCGTTGACCCTGATGCCGGGGCTTGGTTCGGGGTTGCTGACGAACGCCGGTGGGACGATCCTGAGCCGTGGCACGATCGGGTTGCAGGCGGGCGCTTTTGACAACATCGGCGGCATGCTGGCCGCACTCGGTTCGGCCTCGGCCCGAATCGACGGCGAACTGAACAACACGGGTGGCTCGTTTGCCGCGAACGGCGACGTGACGCTCGACGCTGGCTCGCTGACCAACGCCCAAGGTGGGCAGCTCAGCGGCGCGAACGTGCAGTTGCGCGCGAATAGCCTGAACAACGACAACGGCCGAATCAGTGCCGACGGCGACGTCGACATTGCGACGACCCGCGCAGTATCGAACGCGGGCGGCCAGATTGGTGCGACGCGCAATCTGTCGGTCAGGGCGAGCACGCTCTACGGTGGCGGCGCATACAGTGCGGCGAATGACCTGGCGCTGTACCTGCAAGGCGATTTTACGAATACGTCGGGCTACCAGTTCAATGCAGGCCGCAATCTGGCGTTCACACTGACCGGCACGTTCAACAACGTTGCCGGTCTGATGAGCGTGAACGACCTTAGCATCGACGCGGGCGACGTCGTCAACCGCGGCGCTATGGCCGCGGGCGGCCGGCTGCGCACGCAGTCGAACACGCTGATCAACACCGGCACGCTGGTGGGCGGCAGCGTGTCGCTCTCGGCTGCGTCTACGCTCGCGAACGTCGGTCCGACCGCGCTGATAGGCGCATCGGACAGCGATGGGTTGCTCGAACTGCTCGCGCTCAACATCGAGAACCGCGACGACACGACGGCGACCGATGCGCCGGCGCTTGCCGCGATCTACGGTTTGGGGCGCGTGGTGCTGGCGGGCGGCAAGAATGCAGCCGGCGGCCAATACACGAAGGCTGCGCGTATCCTGAACCAGTCTGGCCTGATCCAGTCGGACAGCGACATGGCGCTGCATGCCGATCTCGCAACGAACACGCGTCGCGAGATGCAAACGGCATGGACTTCGCAAGTCGATGTCGAGTTGCTCGAGAGTCTGGGGATTAGTCTCTCCGGCCGCACCGGTCAGGTTGGCTTCAAGGATCCGGACAGCATCGGCGGTGTCTACGTCGAGCCGCCGCACGGCGGCGAATTCAACAGCACGTACCAGTACACGACCTATACGGGCACGCCGCTGGCGAACCTGATCTCGAAGATCAGTCCGGCCGCGCAGATCGTAGTGGGTGGGAATCTGAACGTGTCGTCCGTCGACACGTTCCAGAACTACTGGAGCCGGGTGACGGCAGCCGGTGACATCGCGATGCCCGGCACACTTGATCAGGACAACTGGAAGGGGCAGCTTGCGCCCCGGATCAAGGTGACCTACACCGGCAATTACTGGTACCGCAATTACGACGGCACCAAGTTCTGGAGCTATTCGTTCTGCGATACGCCGGGTTGCAACGCGCCTTCGGACCTGCGCGAGTACGCGCTGCCGGGCTACGAATCGAGCTTCGTCGCAAAAGGTACGCTCTCCGGCACGGGCGTGAACATCGACAACCCGGCCGGCAATGCGCGGATCCCATCGATCGGGCTGCCGCCGGGCGTCGACGTGAGCGCCGTCGGTGGCGGCATCGACCGGGTAATCGCTAGTGCGACGGCAGTCGACGTGCTGACGAACCTGATGATTCCGCAGGGTGGCCTGTTCCACCCGAACCCGGCGCCGAACGCGAACTACCTGATCGAAACGAATCCGGCATTCACGAACACGCGCGCGTTCACGTCGAGCGACTACTACCTGCAGCAGCTCGGGCTGAACCCGAGCCAGACGGAGAAGCGTCTGGGCGACGGATTTTATGAGCAATGGCTGGTGCGCAATCAGCTCACCTCCCTGACCGGCAAGGCGGTGCTGGGGCCGTACACGGACATCGAATCGATGTACCAGGCGCTGTTGTCGTCCGGTGCCGATCTGGCGAAGTCGCTCAATCTGCCGCTCGGGATCGGTTTGTCGGCCGAACAGGTCGCACAGCTCACGAGCAACGTGGTGCTGCTGGAGACGCGCGTCGTCGACGGCCGGTCCGTACTGGTGCCCGTGGTGTATCTGGCCAAGGCAAGTCAGCAAGACATGAACGGCCCGCTGATCGCCGGCGGCGACATCGATCTGAAAGAGGTGCAGTCGTTCTCGAACAGCGGCACGATCCGCGCAGCGGACAGCCTGTCGATCGGTGGCCAGAGCCTCGACAACCGCTTCGGCGCGCTGCAAAGCGGCGGTCAGATGACGCTGGCGACGACCGGCACGGTCGATCTGACCTCGGCGAGCGTGAAGGCCGGCAGCCTGGCGCTGGTGGCCGGAGGCGACCTGATCCTCGATACCGCGACGCAGACGCGAAGCCAGACGAACGCCGACGGCGCGACGCGTGTCTCGACGACGCTCGGGCCGCAAGCAAGCATCGATGTCGTCGGCAATGCGGCGATCGTGACCGGCGGCAACTTCCAGCAGAACGCCGGCAATCTGAGCGTCGGCGGCGATCTCGGGATGCAGGTCGGTGGCGGCTGGACGCTCGGCGCGCAGCAGGTCGGCGAGCATAAGGTGGTCGAGCGCGCGAACGGCGCATCGGACACGGACATCAATCGAAGCGTCGGCAGTTCGGTCAAGGTCGGCGGTGTCTCCGGCATCGCGGTCGGCAACGACCTGACGGCGCACGGTGCACAGATTGAACTGGGTGGCGGTGGCGCCGTCGTGGCTGGCGGCACCGTGACGCTGGGTGCCGCGAGCGCGACGTCGGCTGTGAACAGTAACAGCTCGGGCGACGGCGGTGGCCGCAGCTATGCGGAGACGTTGCATACGTCGGATCAGACCTTGACCGGTACGACGCTGACCGGTGGCGATAGCGTTGCGATCGTGGCTGGCAAGGATCTGAACGTGATCGGCAGTGCGATCAGTCTGGACAAGGGCAATGTGACGCTGGCGGCGGCTGGCGACGTGAACATCGGCGCGGCAACCGAGACGCACGAACTGAGCTCGCACGAAACGCACAGCCGCAGCGGCGTGGTGAGCGGCACGAAGGTCGCGAGCGGGATCGACCAGACGATGAGGCTGAATCAGGGCAGCCTGGTGTCCGCCGACGGCGTGACGATCGCCAGCGGCAAGGATCTGAATATCCAGGGCAGCACGGTCGCTGGCACCAACGACGTCGCGCTGAGCGCAGCGCGCAACGTGACGGCCACGACGACGCAGGATACCCTGGACTCGTCGAGCTATTACCAGAAGAAGGAAACGGGATTGATGTCGGGCGGCGGCCTGTCGGTGTCGGTGGGTAGCAGCTCGATGAAGACGACGAGCCAGACGAACGAGGTGTCGAACAACGGCAGCACGATCGGTTCGTTGAACGCCAATCTGAGCATCACTGCCGGGAATGACCTGCACGTGACGGGCAGTGACCTGATCGCAGCGAAAAACCTCAGTGGCACGGGCGCGAACGTGACGATCGATGCGGCGCAGGACACCGGTCATCGTGACGAGACGCAGGAAGTGTCGAAAAGCGGGCTGACGCTGGCACTGAAGGCGCCGGTGATCGATGCGGTGTCGAACGTGGTGGATCAGTCGCGCGCGGCCAGCAAGAGTCAGGATGGTCGTGCAGCGGCGCTGCACGGGATGGCGGCCGCCAGCGGCACGATCGATACAGTTGGCGCAGGCGCGGCCGCGCTGGCCGGAGGCGCGACGCCCGAATTCAAGGTCGAGCTCAGCGTCGGCAGCAGCCATAGCAAGAGCGCGTTCACCGAGGACAGCGTGACGAATCGTGGCTCGAGCGTGAATGCTGGCGGAACGGTGGCGTTTTCGGCAACGGGCAATGGGCAACCGGGTAGCGGCAACGTGACGATCGCCGGTTCCGACGTGAACGCGAACGACGTGATTCTGGCGGCCAGGAATCAGGTCAGCATCGTCAATACAACGGATACCGATTCCACGCGCAGCACGAACGAGTCTAAGAGCGCGAGCGTGGGCGTGTCGGTGGGCACCGGCGGCTTTGGCGTGTCGGCGGCGATGTCGAAGGCCGATGGCGACGGCAACAGCGATCTGGCCACGCAGAACAACAGTCACGTGAACGCGGCGAATACGGTCACGATCATCTCGGGCGGCGATACGAACATCATCGGCTCGAACGTGAGCGGCAATCAGGTGAATGCCGACGTGGGCGGCAACTTGAATATTGCGAGCGTGCAGGACACGTTGTCGAGCGCGGCGCATCAGTCGAGCTCGGGCGGTGGCTTCAGCGTTAGCCAGGGCGGCGCCAGCGCGAACTTCAGCCAGAGCAAGGGCAACGCGACGGGCAGCTACGCGGGCGTGAACGAGCAGGCCGGGATTCAGGCGGGCGACGGCGGATTCAACATTAACGTCACGAGCAATATCGATCTGAAGGGAGCTGTGATTGCGAGCGACGCGGATGCGTCGAAGCATGCGCTGACTACCGGTTCCCTTTCCTTCTCGGATATCCAGAACCAGTCGAGCTACGATGCGAAGTCGAGCGGCTTCAGCGCTGGCGCGACGACGGGTGACGGCGGGATGAACTACAACACGCATGGCAGCGGATCAGGCAGGAATGCTGGCGGTGCGTCGCCGATGCTCGGCCAGCACGAGAGCGGCAGCGACAGCGCGACGACGCAGAGCGGCGTGAGTGCGGGAACCGTCACGATCACGGATTCAGCGAACCAGACTCAGGATCTGGCGAGCCTGAATCGCGACACGATCGATACGAACGGCACGGTGGCCAAACTGCCCGACATGCAGAACCTGCTGGACAAGCAGGCGGACATGATGGTGACAGCCTGCGCAGCGGGCGAAGCGGTGTCGCGCCGGATCGGCGACTACGCGGACAAGATGATGGAGGAAGCCAAAGCGAATGGCGACCAGGCCGGCGTCGATGCGTGGAAGGAGGGTGGTGCGAACCGCGCGCTGATGCAGGGGGCCGGCGCGGCACTGGTGACGGGGCTGGCCGGTGGAAACGCAGTGGGCGGTGCCGCCGGCGCGGCGATATCGTCGATCGCCGCAGGCAAGCTGAACGACCTGAGCAGCGCGATCGCGGGCAGTGATCCGACCGGCAACGCCAACCTGAATCAGGCGCTGGGCAACATCGTGGCGAACGTGATTGCGACCGGGTTCGGCGGGGCCGTGGGCGGTGAATCCGGTGCGTTTTCCGGGTACAACGTAGACCGCTTCAATCGGCAGTTGCATCCGGACGAAACGAAGTGGATCAAGGACAATGCGGCCAAATACGCTGCTCAGCAGGGGATTTCGGTCGATCAGGCAATCAACGACCTGACGGCGCAAGCGAATCGCCAAGTGCAGAACGGTTCTGCAGGAGCTTGGGATGCAAACGCACGTGTGTTCCTGGGCCAGGCGCACGGCATGCTGCCTGCCGATGGAAACAGCGGGCCGGGTTACATGTTTTACGCGCCCCCCGACCAGAAAGCGGATTCCAGTATGTACGGCAAGTACTATCCGAGCGGAAACGGCATGAACGTACCGGGCACGCAGGCGGTTGCGGATTCGGCAAATCGAGAACAGGCGTATCGCGATGCGTACGGCAAGCGTACCTGGGGCGCCGCTGTCGGAGCTGCCGCCATTGCCGCGGGTGGTCCGCTTGCTGCCTTGCCGGGCACACCGATCTTCAGTTCGGGCGGCGCACTAGGTTCCGGAGCACTGGCGTCGCCGATCGGAACCGGGGCGATCTCGGCCGGTATTAATGCGGGTGCTCAGTACATCCAGGGCGGTAGTATTAATCCGATCGGCGTGGCAGGAGCATTTGGTACAGGCACCGTGGGTTCGTACGGCGGGCTACTTTGGAATATCGGCGTCAATACCGTTGGTGGGGCAACGACGGCGGCGCTTAATAATATTCTCCAAGGGAAAAACGATAGCATTTCGCTTGGCGGGGCAATCAGTGGTGCTGGAGCCGCTCTCGGGTATGGTATCGGCAAGAGTGTAGCAGCAGGAATCAGCTCCGCTATGCGACCATCAATCAACAATAGTTCGGGATGGGCGGAGGCAGGAAAATGGACAGGAACATTCGGCTGGAATCTCTTTTCGCCTAACGATATCCCAACAATTGGCTCCTCTGTCGGCGCAGGGATAGGGGCCGAGTTCGGTAGCGCGGAATTAAATAATATTGGAAAACCGAATCGGTGAAGCGATATGACTCGTATGTTACTGCTATGTCTTTATGTATTTCTAGTTTCATTGGTTGGCATATCGGGGATAAAAATAATTGCTGTTCTCATGGTGAATATCTTCCACGGAGGGTGCCACCAATGGAGTTGGAGTGATGCGAAGGATGTGTTTCTCCAGGCGATGTTGCTAGGCGGATTCTTTTGCGTAGTTGTAGTCGCCCAATACATTAGAAGCCGAACGCAACGCTAAGTCTACAAAAACAATATTTTATGAAAACCTCTTTTCGGTTGGCGGCACTGCCAGCTCGCGCTGGCCTCGCTCGCTTCAGTTCGGGCGGTGCACTTGGTTTCGAAGCACTGGCGTCGCCGATCGGAACCGGGGTGATCTCGGCCGGTATCAATGCGGGTTCTCAGTATATCCAGGACGTTAGTATCAATCCGATCGGCGTGGCGGGAGCATTTGGTGCAGGCACCGCGGGTTCGTACGACGAGCTACTTTGGAATATCGGCGTCAATTCCATTGGTGGAGCAGCGACGGCGGCGCTCAATAATGTCCTGAATGGAGAGAGTGACAGTGTTGCATTCGGCGCAGTCGCAGGGGCGGTCGCTTCAGCAGCCAGTTACGGGACAGGTAAGCTTATCGGCTTGGGTTCCAATAATTTGCACGACCAACACTTAACGGAAATTCAGGATGGTCGAGCGTTGGACAATGGGCGGGCGCATCGGGATTGAATATCTTCGGCCCTAACAACTGGTCTACTGTGGGTGCGTCGATTGGTTGAGGCGTAGGAGCCGAAACGGCTGGTGCAGCAGCAAATGGGCTAAAGAACCAATCGGGGGAAAGGAAGTGATTCGTCTTTTTTCATTCTTTGCGCTTTCCCTAGTCACCTCGATTACCACTGGGAACCTGGCCTCTGCTACGTCAGCGACGGCAGGATGGATTTCCTCGACAACTGGTGCTTTGGCTGCTGCTCCTTCGCTATATTCGCCGGCATTTGTCGGGATCGCCTCCGTTGCAACCGCAGCCGGCATTGGGGCTGATGCTGTCTCGCAAGTACTCAATCCAAATATTGGTGGTTACCTCGTAAGCAACTCTGCCAACATTGTCGGGAATGGAGTTTGGGCGGGCAAATTCCCCGGTGGGGCACCAGCTTTTAATGCGATGGTTAGCGAATTCAACAACGCGCCGGCAGCAATATTTCTGCAGGGTTTTGTAAATACGTCGTGGAAGTATGTCGCTGAAGGCGCAAAGAAATGAAAATTATAGAAGATGGAAATTTCACGTGGAGCGTTAGTATTTTTCTGGTTCTTGTGGGATTCGCTGTCATGTTCGGGTTTTTAAAGTATGGCTCACCGTCGATTATTAGCGCGCTCATGGTCTGTGTCGGTTTTGGTATCGCAGCGGTTGGGGGAATGACTAGCAGAGCCAGAATGTTAAGAGTCAAGCCCTTCGACAATAGCTATAAGAAAGCACGCGACAGCTACAAGACGAAAGACGGCGACGAGGACACGAAGTGAAAACCTCTCTTCGGTTGGCGGCACTGCCACTCGCGCTGGTCTCGCTCGCGGTCAGCGCACAGCAGCACACGCCGACGCCAGCCGATGCCTCACGCATAAATGATCCCAATCCCCAACCCCGTCACCCATGCCACATACTCGGGCGCCAGCCCCGCATCGGTGATCAGGAAATCCACGCGGTCCATCGCGCCGAACGTCGCGAACTCGCGCTTGCCGAACTTCTTCGAATCGGCGAGCAGGTAGACGGTTTTCGCCGCGCCGATCATCGCGTGCTTGACGTGCAAATCGATGAAATCCGGGTACGAGATGCCGGCCTCGATCGACACGCCGCCCGCCGCCAGGAACAGCTTGTCGACGAACATTCCCTCGAAGAACTGCGACGCCTTCTCGCCCGACACGGCGATCGTCTCGGCCTTGAACACGCCGCCCGTCAGCATCACCCGGTTGGTCGGCTCCGCGCCGAGCAGGATCGCGATGTTCAGCCCGGTGGTGACGATCCGCAAATTCTGGCGCTCGACGAGATTCTTCGCGAGCTCGGTGGCGGTGGCGCCGTAATCGAGGATCACGGCGTCGCCGTTGGCGATCAGGCTGGCCGCCTTGCGGCCGATCTGCGCCTTCTCCTCGCTGGTGGGCAGCACGGCCGCGCGCGGCGCCCCGCCCGCCGGCTGCGCCGGCTTCAGGCGCACGTTGCCGTGCACGCGCTCGACGCGCCCGAGGCGCTGCAGCTCGTCGATGTCCTTTCGAATGGTTGGCATCGACACGCCGAACTCGCTGGACAGCTCCGAGAGCTTGACCAGCTTGGCCGCCTGCACCCTTTCGAAAATTTTTTCTGTTCTGGTCCGTTGATCCATTGGGCTTTCCCCGCAAAGCGCCGCGGCTCGCGGGCATCAAGTTTACGGGCTGTATTGTGCCCGATTTGCCTGGCCCCCGGCACGCGGCTCGGTGTTTTCCCTGTTTCGCTCGTTTTCTCTTTGACTTTCTAAAGAAAGAAACAGAAACTTTGTTCTACGCAAACAGGAAGTGCGGGAGCAGGAATGGAAAACCCTTACAAGCAGTCCGGCGAGACCTTGCACCGGCGCGCCCAGGAGATCCGCAAGAAGATCTGCGTGATGAACGCCGCCGCGAAAAGCGGGCACACGGGCGGCGACATGTCGGAGGCGGACATCCTCGCCGCACTGTATTTCCATGTGCTGCGCTACCGCGTGAACGACGATGCGAGCGTGAACTGGCTCGACGAGTTCATCCTCAGCAAGGGCCACGGCGTGGGCGGCCTGTACGCCTGCTTCGCCGAACTCGGCTGGCTCGGCGAACCGGAACTGAAGACCTACCTGCGCGACGATTCGCGCCTGCCGGGCCACCCGGTGCGGCAGAAGCTGCCGACCTGGGTGACGGTCAACACCGGCGGCCTCGGCCACGGCATGCCGATCGCGGCCGGCCTGGCGATGGCCAGGCAGCGCCACGCGGCGCGCGACGGTCATGCGCCCGGCCGCGTGTTCGTGCTGACCGGCGACGGCGAACTCGAGGAAGGCTCGAACTGGGAAGCGGCGATGGCGGCGGCCCACTTCGGCCTCGACAACCTTGTCGTGATCGTCGACCGCAACCGCCTGCAACTGGCCGACTTCACCCACAAGATCATGGATCTCGATCCGCTCGACGAGAAATTCCGGGCTTTCGGTTTCGAAGTGCACGACGTGAACGGAAACGATGTCGACGCTATTTGGAAACTAATAGAAAGTCTCGACGTGACGAACGGAAAGCCGAAGGTCGTGATCGCGCACACCGTCAAGGGCCGCGGCGTGTCGTTCATGGAGAACGTGCCGGCCTGGCATCACAAATTCCCCGACGAGCAGCAGCTCGAACAGGCACTGAAGGAACTCGATCATGCGTAAGCAGGCGGATTTGCGCGACGGTGCGGTGAGCGCGCTGAACAGGCTGACGGCGGCGGGCCGCGACATCGTCGTGATGGTGGCCGATTCCACCTCCACCTCGAAGATCGGCCCGTTCCAGGAACGCTACCCGGAGCGCGTGATCAACGTCGGCATCGCCGAGCAGAACATGGTGGGCATGGCGGCGGGCCTCGCGCTCGGCGGCCACATCGTGTTCACCGCGAACGCCGCGCCGTTCCTGGTGGGCCGCGCCAACGAGCAGGTCAAGAACGACATCTGCTACAGCGCCACCAACGTCAAGATGCTGGGCCTGAACGCGGGCGTCGCCTACGGGCCGCTCGCCTCCACCCACCACGCGATCGACGACATCTCGATCATGAGCGGCTTCGGCAACGTGCAGATCTTCGCGCCGTGCGACGACGTGGAAGTCGGCCAGGTGATCGACTACGCGGCGTCGGTCGACGGCCCCGTCTACATCCGCCTCGACAACGCCAAGTTCCCGGTGGTGCACGACGACGGCTACCGCTTCGCGCCGGGCCGCCCCGACGTGCTGATCCAGGGCGCCGGGGTGGCCGTGATCGCGCTCGGCTCAGTGGTGGGCGAGGCGCTCGAAGCCTGCGAGCAACTGCAACGCGACGGCCTGCGGCCGACGCTGGTGAACCTGTCGTCGCTGCGTCCGCTCGATCAGGACGCGCTGGCCGCGATCATCGGGCGTCACGCGGCCGTCGTGACGGTCGAAGAGCATTCGCTGCATGGCGGCATCGGCGCCACGGTGGCGCTGCTGATGGCGCGCCGCCAGTTGCATCGCCGCCTCACCACGCTCGGCGTGACCGAGGGCGAATTCGCGCATTACGGCACGCGCCAGGGCATCCGCCGCCATTACGGCATCGATGCCGAAGGCATCGCGCAGGCGGTGCTGGCGCTGTCGGCCGACTGAGCGCCGATCGGGCGCCGATCGGGCGCCGCCCGATAGTCAGGACAACAGGATAAAGACAGGAGACAAGCGAGTGAGCATCCAATACGACATGTCGTTGCGCCACGGCGTGGATTTCGAATTCCGCCTGGACGGCAAGGTGGCGGTGGTGACGGGCGGCCTCGGCGGCATCGCGATGGCGACCAACGCCGCGCTGATCGCCAAGGGCGCGCGCGTCGCGATCCTGCATCCTGCGTTCGAGGCGGCGCGCGTGCCGGCCGCGCTCGACACGCTCGGCCACGCCAACGCGGCGGCCTTCGCCTGCGACGTGGCCGACGAAGCCGACGTGGCCCGCGCAATGGCCGCGGCGCTCGCGCATTTCGGCGACCTGCATCTGCTGGTCAACGCCGCCGGCTGCATCACGCTGACGCCGGCCGAGGAGATCGGCATCGACGAATGGCAGCAGCAGATCGGCGTGAACCTGACCGGCCCATTCCTCTGCGCAAAGCACTTCGCGCGCCATGTATTGTCGAGCGGGCACGGCGGCAAGATCGTCAACATCGCCTCGCAGGCGGCCACCGTCGCGATCGACAAGCACTGCGCCTACACCTCGGCCAAGGCCGGCCTGATCGGCATGACCAAGGTGCTGGCCAAGGAATGGGCGGGGCGCGGCATCACCGTCAACACGGTGTCGCCCACGGTGGTGCTGACGCCGATGGGCGCGGCCGCGTGGGAAGGCGAGAAGGGCGAACGGATGAAGCAGTTGATTCCGGTCGGCCGCTTCGCCTACACCGACGAGATCGCCGCGGCGATCCTGTTCCTGCTGTCGAACGGCGCGGACATGATCACCGGCGCGGACATCATGATCGACGGCGGCTACACGATTTGCTGAAGTGGCGGTAACGGCGCGGCCCCGCTCGAATCACGGCCGCTTCCCTGAAAAACAGAAAATCGATTCGGAGACGACAGACATGTGGAAGAAGCTTGCAGTCACGGCGGCGGTGGCCGCTTCGATGGTGGCGGCGGTGCAGCCCGGCAGCGCGTACGCGGCCGGCAAGGGCACCATCGCGATTCTGGTGAATGCGCTCGACAACCCGTATTACGCGGCGGAGGCGAAGGGCGCCGACAAGGAAGCGAAGAAGCTCGGCTACGACACGATCGTGCTGTCGCACGGCGAGGACGTCAACAAGCAGAACGAACTGGTCAATCTCGTGATCGGCAAGGGCGTGAAGGGCATCATCCTCGACAACGCCGATTCGAACAGCAGCGTCGCCACGGTGCGCACCGCGCAGGAAAAGAAGGTGCCGGTGGTGCTGATCAACCGCGAGATCCCGAAGGACGGCATTGCGATCGCACAGCTGAGCCACAACAACCTGCAGGCCGGCTCGGAAGTGGCGCAGCGCTTCGTCGAGGCGATCGGCGAGAAGGGCGAATACGTCGAGCTGACCTGCAACCTCGCCGACAAGAACTGCGTGACGCGCTCGCAGGCCTTCCACCAGGTGCTCGATCAGTACCCCGATCTGAAGATGGTGGCGCGCCAGGACGCCAAGGGCGCGCTGCTGCCGGCCAAGCAGGCGATGGATTCGATCCTGCAGGAACACCCGCACATCAAGGGCGTGATCAGCGGCAACGGCCCGGTCGCGCTGGGCGCGATCGCCTCGCTCGATTCCGCGAACCGCAAGGACGTGGTGGTGATGGGCATCGACGGCAGCAACGACGAACGCGATTCGATCCTCGCCGGCAAGCTCAAGGCCAGCGTGATGCTGCAGGCGCAGGCGATCGCCGGCCACGGCGTGGACCTGCTCGACAAGTACCTGAAGACGGGCAAGACCGGCGAGCCGGAGCGTCAACTGTTCCGCGGCATCCTGATCACCAAGGCCAATGCCGCGAAAGTGAACGATTTCTACTACACCAAGTAAGCGTGTCCGGTGGTTGGCGCAGGCGCCGCGCACGGCGCGCGGCGGCCTGCGCCGAAGTCGTATTCAGATGAGGGTGTCATGGTTCCATCCATTCACGCGGCGCGCAGCGCATCGTTCCGCGCGGCGACGCGCCTGCTGTTGCTGATCGGCGCGGCCTCGCTGGCGGGCTGTCATGTGGTCACCGATCAGGAGCTTGCCGCGATTCGCGCGCAGGGCCAGCATCACGGCCCCGATCCCGAGAAGATCTTCACCGAGCAGGTGATCCCGTACGCCGACAAGAACGCGAAGCCGGCCGCGCAGGTGATCGGCGCGCTGAACCAGAATTTCGACGACGCGTGCAAGCAGTACGGCTTCCGGCAAAGCTCGGCATTCCCATGCAATTTCTGGATCCGCGTGCAGGGCACCGTGTCGCGCATCGACACCGCCTCGCGCGTCGGCAAGGCCGTGGTGGACGTGGCTCCGGCCAGCGGCGGCGGCGAGCCGGTGCAGGTGGCGCTCGAAACCGGCCCGGTGCTGATCGGCACCGGCGTGCGCGACGGTTTTCCCGGCGTGAAGTACGGCGATTTCGACGACCAGACGCGCTTCGCCGCGTTCGGCCAGGCGATCAACAAGCTGGTGGTGGCGCGCGCCGAGCAGTCGAAGCTGAAGGTGGGCGAGCGCGTGGACGTGGCCGCGGTGTACAGCAGTTGGAGCGAGCCGGCCGGCGAGATCCGCGCGATTCCGGTGGCCTGGAAATGAACGCGCCCGCCCATGCTCCCGCCGTGGAAGCGAGCGACGCGCGGCTCGCCAACGGCGTCAACGTGATCGAGACGCGCAAGCTCTCGAAAACCTACCCCGGCACCGCCGCGCTGGTGGACGTGGATTACCAGGTGCGGCGCGGCAAGGTCAACGTGCTGATCGGCGAGAACGGCGCCGGCAAATCCACGCTGATGAAGCTGCTCGCCGGCGCGGAAACGGCCACCTCGGGCGAGATCCTGATCGACGGCCGTGTCGCGCAGATCAGCGACGTGCGCAGCGCCGAGGCGCACGGCGTCGGCATCATCTTCCAGGAGCTGAACCTGTTCCCGGACATGACGGTGGCCGAGAACATCTTCGCCGGCAACGAGCTGACGAGCGGCGGCGTGATCCGCGCCAAGGCCGAGAATCATCAGGCCCGCGTGCTGCTCGACCGCCTGCAGATTCCGATCGATCCGCGCACGCGGCTCGGCGATCTGTACGTCGGCCAGCAGCAACTGGTGGAGATCGCCAAGGCGCTCTCGAAGCACATCAAGGTGCTGATCATGGACGAGCCCACCTCCGCGCTGTCGCGCACCGAGGTCGAGATCCTGTTCAAGATCATCCGGCAGTTGAAGGACGAAGGCGTGACGGTGATCTACATCTCGCATCGTCTCGAAGAGATCATGGCGATCGGCGACTGCATCACCGTGCTGCGCAACGGCCGGCTGGTGGCGCAGGACGACATCCCCAACATCGACATTCCGTGGATCATCGAGGCGATGGTCGGCTCCGCGAAGAAGCGCTTCGCGTTCGAGCAGCATGAGCTCGGCGGCGAGGTGCTCAAGGTCAGCGAACTGTCGCTGAAGCGGCCGAACGGCATCTACGCCGTCGATCACGTGTCGTTCTCGGTGCGCGCCGGCGAGGTGATCGGCATCTACGGGCTGATGGGCGCGGGCCGCACCGAGCTGCTCGAATCGCTGCTCGGCGCGCAGCCGCTGGCGGTGGGCGAGATCGAACTGGCCGGGCGCGCGATCGAGCGCCTGCCGATCCCGAAGCGGATCGAGGCCGGCATCGCGCTGGTGCCCGAGGATCGCCAGAAGCAGGGCATGGTGCAACTGATGTCGATCCTCGAGAACATGACGCTGTCGAGCCTCGGCAAGTTCGCGAGCCTGATGCGCTTCGGCGCGCTGCGCCGCGACAGCCAGGTCAGCGCCGCCAACGACATCGTCAAGAAGCTCGCGATCAAGGCCGCGTCGGTCGACGCGCCGATCACGTCGCTGTCGGGCGGCAACATGCAGAAGGTGGTGATCGGCAAGGCGCTGCTGACCGCGCCGAAGGTGCTGCTGATGGACGAGCCCACGCGCGGCATCGACGTGGGCGCGAAGGCCGACGTCTACCAGACCATCAGCCTGCTGGCCCGCGCCGGCATCGCCGTCATCTACGCCACATCCGAACTGGACGAGGCGATGGCGGTTTCCAACCGCGTGTTCGTGATGGCCAGCGGCAAGCTGTCGGCCGTCATGGACCGCGCGCAATTCGACAGCGAACGCATCGTGCGGGCGTCCACGCCCGCCACCGCAGTGGTCTGAAGCCAACGAGGCAACGAGGCAGACATCATGAATTCTTCCGACAGCAGCAACGCCCCGCTGCACCCCGTCCACGCCAAGCCGAACCGGCAGGGCGCCTACACGGCCGCACGCATCGCGGTGGGCCTGCTCAAGCTGCGCATCTTCATCGCGCTGTTCGCGATCGTGATCGTGTTCGCGTTCACGGCCGACAACTTCCTGTCCGCCAGCAACCTGCTGATCATGGCCAAGCACGTCACGATCGTCGCGATCCTGTCGATCGGCATGACGCTCGTGATCCTGACGGGCGGCATCGATCTGTCGGTGGGCTCGATCGTCGGCATCAGCGGCATGGCGGCCGGCTACCTGCTGCTCGAAGGCGTGCACGTGGGCCATCACGTGGTGTTCTTCACGCCGTTCGGCGTGGCCGTGATCGCCTGCCTGCTCGGCGCGCTGATCGGCGCCGTGAACGGCTACCTGATCACGGCGCTGAACGTGGCGCCGTTCATCGCCACGCTCGGCATGCTGTACGTGGTGCGCGGCGCTGCGCTGCTGGTCAACAACGGCAGCACGTTCGCCGATCTCGAAGGCAACCCGGCGCTCGGCAACACCGGCTTCGAATTCATCGGCAACGGCACGATCATGGGCCTGTCCACGCCGGTGTGGATCATGGCGCTGTTGGCGATCCTGACCATCTTCATCGCGCGCAAGACGCCGCTCGGCCGCCGCATCTACGCGATCGGCGGCAACGAGCAGGCCGCGAAGTTCTCGGGCATCCGCACGCATCGCGTCAAGCTGTTCGTCTACATGTTCTCGGGCTTCTGCGCGGCGATCGTCGGGCTCGTGATCACGGCGCAGCTGCAAACCGCGCACCCGCTGACGGGCCAGACCTACGAACTGAACGCGATCGCGGCCGTGGTGCTGGGCGGCACGGCGCTGATGGGCGGGCGCGGCACCGTGTTCGGCTCGGTGGTGGGCGCGTGCGTGATCAGCATCCTCGGCGACGGCATGGTGATGTGCGGCATCAGCGATTTCTGGCAGATGGTGATCAAGGGCCTCGTGATCATCTTCGCGGTGGTGGTGGATCAGCTCCAGCAGCGCCTGCAATCGCGCATGGTTTCCCTGACGGCCTGAGCCACGCACGCGGAGCGCACGACCCATGCAAACCATTCTGGCGATCGACCAGGGCACCAGCGGCACCAAGGCGCTGATTTTCGACGCGCAGGGGCAGGTGCACGCGCGCGGCTTCGTGGCCGTGCCGTGCACGCATCCGCGTACCGGCTTCGTCGAGCAGGACCCCGAAGCGTTGTACGCCTCGGTGCTGCAAGCGGTGGCGCAGTGCCTGGCGGCTTACCGCGAACAGGGCGGCGACGCGAACGGCATCGCCGGCATCGGCATCTCGAACCAGCGCGAAACCGTGGTGCTGTGGGACGAGGCCGGGCGGCCGCTGGTGCCGGCCGTGTCGTGGCAATGTCAGCGCTCGCTGCCGATCTGCGAGCGGCTCAAGCGCGACGGCCTCGAACCGCTGATCCTCGAACGCACCGGGCTGCTGATCGACCCGTATTTCTCGGGCAGCAAGCTGATCTGGCTGAACGAGAACGAACCGCGTGTGCGCGAGCGCATCGCGCGCGGCGAGGCGTATTTCGGCAACGTCGACAGCTGGCTGCTGTATCGCCTCACGCGCGGCGCCGCCTATTGCACCGATTACACCAATGCGTCGCGCACGCTGCTGTTCGACCTGGCCGCGCTCGAATGGGATCGCGAGCTGATCGAGCGATTCGGGCTGAACGGCCTGAAGCTGCCCGAGCCGCGCCCGTCGGCCTCGCCGTTCGGCGCGACCGATTTCGACGGCCTGCTCGCGCGGCCCGTGCCGATCGTCTCGATGATCGGCGATTCGCACGCGGCCGCCGTGGGCGAGGGCTGCCTGATGCCGGGCGTGGCGAAGGCCACCCTCGGAACCGGCTCGTCGATCCTGATGAACGTCGGCCATGCGCCGCAAGCGCCGGCGCACGGGCTGGTGTCCACGCTGTGCTTCGCGGCCGGCGAGCGCGTGGATTACGCGCTCGAAGGGATCGTGATCAGCGCCGGCTCCACGCCCGCGTTCCTCAAGGAAAAGCTGAACCTGTTCGACGATTTCGCCGATGCCGAGCGCGCGTTCACCGAGCACGACAACGGCGGCGTGTACGTGATCCCGGCGTTTTCCGGGATCGGCTGCCCGCACTGGAAATACCCGGGCGGCGCGCAGATCGTCGGCCTCAATTTCTCGACGTCGTGGCAGCAGGTGGCGCGGGCGGCGTACGAGTCGATCATCTATCAGATCAAGGACGTCATCACCGTCATGGAGCAGGCCGCCGGCGTGCCGCTGAGCGAGCTGAACCTCGACGGCGGGCTCGTGCAGCGGCCGTTCCTGTTGCAGACGCTGGCCGACACGCTGAACCGGCCCGTCAGCACGCTGGTGCTCAGCGAGATTTCCGCGTCGGGCGCGGCGGCGCTGGCGGCGCTCGAAGCCGGCCTGATCGGCACGCTGGAGGCATGGCGCGCGCAGCGCGTGATCGCGCGGCGCATCGAGCCGGGCGAGGGCGTGGAGGCGGCGGCGCGCAACCATGCGCAGTGGCTGCGCTGGATCGAGCGTCTGTGACGCGGCATCGAATCACTCTCAACGGAACGTATTCAGGAGAACGCAAGGTGGCGAACGAAGCAAAGCGGTTCGTGAACAAGGTGGCGGTGGTGACGGGCGGCAGCCGCGGCATCGGTTTCGGCATTGCCGAGCGCTTCGCGCAGGAAGGCGCGAAGGTGTGCGTGTCGGCCAACGAGAAGAGCGTGCACGACGCGGCCGCGCGGCTGCGCGAGCTGGGCTGCGACGCGATCGCCGTGGAAGCGGACGTGACGAGCAAGGCCGACGTGACCGCGCTGTACGACGAGGTGGCCGCCAAGCTCGGCGAGGTGGACATTTCGGTGCAGAACGCCGGCGTGATCACCATCGCGAAGCTGCCCGACCTGACCGAAGCCGAATGGGACAAGGTGATGGCCGTGAACACCAAGGGCGTGTTCCTGTGCTGCCAGGAAGCGGCCACGCGCATGCTGCGCGCGGGCAAGGGCGGCCGGCTGATCAACACGGCGTCGGGGCAGGCGCGCCAGGGCTTCGTCTACACGCCGCACTACGCGGCCAGCAAGTTCGGGGTGCTGGGCATCACGCAGAGCCTCGCCAAGGAACTTGCGCCCACCGGCATCACCGTCAACGCGTTCTGCCCGGGCATCATCACCACCGACATGTGGGCCTACAACGACGAGGCCTGGGGCAAGCTGCTCGGCGATTACAAGCCGGGCGAGCTGATGGCCGAGTGGGTCGAGAACATCCCGATGAAGCGCGCCGGCAAGGGCAGCGACGTGGCCGGGCTGGTGGCGTTCCTGGCGTCGGAGGATGCCGGCTACATCACCGGGCAGACGATCAACGTGGACGGCGGGATGTTCATGTCGTGACGGCAGGGCGCGCGCACCGGTTAGGTCGGCGCGCGCGTGCCGGGCGTCAGTCGTTGACCGACAGCACGAAGGTGGGCGCCGGGATGTCCTTTGCGTCGATCTCGGCGTTGAGCGGCGTGACCGCCGTGCCGATCGCGAAGAACTCGATCACATGGCTTTCCCAGCGATACGATTTCTCGTGGATCGTCGTGCCGATCACGCCCTCGGCCTTGGCCGTCTGCGCTTCCACCTGCATGCGCTCGATCGCCAGCTCGCGCGCGCTGTAGATCGCCTGCGTGAATTCCTCCAGCTCCACGTTGCGCAACGCCTGGCCCCAGGCCTTGAGCAGGCCGCGATGCGCGACGTGATACACGCAACTGCCCATCACCAGTTCGATCGGCCGGTACCCGGCGTTCAGCAGCGTGTAGAAATCCTGACCGGACAGATCCGACGTGAACGGGCCGCCGTCGTGCGCGCGGAAGCCCTCGCGCTCGTGGTGGTGCACCACGCCCGTGCCGATCGCCACGAATTCGAGGATGTTCGCGTCCCACTCCACATGCTTGATGTCGAGCCGCACGCCCACGATGCCGTGCGCGCCCATCTCGCGCGCTTCCTCGCGCATCCGCGACATGGCCAGCTCGCGCGCGTGGTACATGGCCTGCGATAACACTTCGAGTTCCTGATTTTTATTCCATGCGCCGTACTGGATGCCGACGTGATAGATGCTGCTGCCGACGCACAGCCCGATCGGCTCGAAGCCGGCCTTGCGCACCAGCAGGAATTCGTTGACGGACAGATCCGAGGTGAAGACGGCGGTGGGATGCGCCTTGCTGCGTAACCCCTGCAGGCGCTCGCGCGCGGTGGCGGGAAGCTGCGGGGTGGCTTGCTGCGTGGTGGTGTCGCTCATTCCGGTCTCTCGCTGGGAAGGATTCAGAGGCTGTCGTCGTAGGCGCGGTGATGCTCGCCGGTGCTGCGCAGGTTGTCGGGACGCTCGCTGAGGTCGATCACGAACTCGACCGGATGCGCGAACGGCACGCGTTCGTCGTAATCCACCACCGTGCCGATCACGATGTGGCGCCCGAGCACGCGGCCGAGGCCGGTGTCCTCGTCGTAGAACAGCTCGCCGAAATGCAGCGGCGCGAGCACGCCATTGCCCTGGCGGCGGGCGTCGGAACGCAGGTCGGCATGCGCGCGGCGGCGGATGCGTTCCCAGAACTGGGCCGTTTTATTGAGCGGACGGTTGCCGCTCCAGGTGTCGCCGGGCTGGGCGTCGAGCGGCGTGGTGCTCCACTCGAAATGCGCGCCCACGGCGATTCCCACCGGCACGATGCCGGCTTCGAGCAACTGGATGAATTCGAGCGCGGGCACGGTCGAGACGATCGGCTGCGGGCTCGGCGGCAGGCCTTCGATGCGCACGGCGGTGCCGATCAGCGAGTAATCCATGCTGTCGCCGGCTTCGAGATCGGTGCTGACCATGCGCGTGTCGATCACGGCGTTCGCGCCCAGCGCGGCCGCTTCGGCGCGCAGGCGATCGAGCGCGCGGTGCCAGCCTTGCGCGTGCCCCTCGGTCCACGAATAGCCGTAGTGCATCCAGCAGGTGGCCGCGATCGGCGCGATCATCCGCAGCCCGTGGCTGCGCGCCAGCGACAGCTCCGCCACGGTCAGCGTGGACACCCACGGCAGCGCGCAGCGCTTCGAATCGGCGAGCCGCTGGCGCACGAGGTACGGCACCTCGTCCGCGTCGAAGAACGGGCCGTCGGGCAGCTTGCGCGCCACCGGCGCATTGGAGGGCAACGGCGAGCCGCTGGCAGGCGTTGCCGCCCCCGTGCCGCCGAACAGCGATTTCAACCAACCCATCGAGCGCTCCTCGAAGTGGTGTGAATGCCTGGGAAATCAGAGCCCGGCCAGCAGCTCGGAGATGGCGCGCGCGTGATCGGTGCTGGCGTGCACCTGCGCCATCACGGCCTGCATCCATGCGCCGGGCGCGAGCGCGCGGGTGGACAGCACCACGCCGCGCACCTTCTTCTCGACCTCGGTGCTCAGGTGGTGGCCGTCGTTCATGCGCATGACGAAGGTTTCGGTGTCGAACGTGATCGAGATGCCGACCACGTGTTCGGTCTTGCGCAGCAAGCCGCGCCGCACCGTATGCACCTGCGCGTGATGCGGCAGCGCTTGCGAGACGATGGCCACGAAGCGCTCGAAGAAGCTCGCGCGATCGGCCTGCGCGTGGCGCAGCCATGCGGTATCCAGATCGAAATTGGCGAGCGGGGCAGCGCTGCCCGCGCTCGCGACATGATCGGCATCGCTCATCTCAGCGCTCCAGCGGGCGCGCGAGCGCATCGGCCTGCACGCCACTCATGCCCGCCACGAGCTGGTCGCGCACGGCGATCAGCTTCTGTTCGCGTTCGCGATCCTGTGCCTGCACCTGCTGCTCGATCGCCAGCACGTCCTTCATCGTCTCGACCGATTGCGCGGCCGCGGCGGCCAGCGCGTCGATGTTGCGCGGATCGCCGCCGAGGCTGCGCGCCGCTTCCACGGCCGCCTCGTGGCTGCCCTGCACGGCCAGCGCGGTGATCTGGCGCGCGGCGGCGTCGAGCTTCTCGCTTTCCTCGCCGGCGCGGCGCGTGTCGGCCTGCACCACGGCTTGCGCGGCCACCGCCATCAGGCGCGGGATGGTCACCATGATGCCGGTGCCGAGCTTGCTGGCGCGCGTTTCTGCCGCCTTGCGGTTCGATGCGATCAGCGGGATCAGGCTGGCCGCCGAGATCATCGCCTCGCGCAGGTCGGCGATGCGGCCGCGGAAATTCGCGAGCGTGTTGCGGTAATCCATCGCGATGGCCGCGTCGCCGGCCGTGCGCGTGCGCAGCGCCACCTGACGCAGCGCCTCGGCTTCGTCCACGCCGCGATCGAGCGCGATCTGCATGGCCGCGATCGACAGCGACAGTTCAGACACGCCGTGACGCACCGCCTGCGATTGCTGGTCGAGCTGCTGGATCGTGACCATCAGGTCGCCCTGGATGCGGCGCGCCCGCGCGACTTCGTCGTCCATCAGCGCGAGGAACGCCTTGCGGTTTTCCTGAAACGATTTCACCGCGCCGTGGGCGACCTTGCCGATGCGGCCGAGGCGCGCCAGCAGGCCGGTGGCCTTCGGCGCGGCGTCGTGCGCTTCCTGCTGCAATTCCTCGATCCGCAGGATCTTGATGCCGTCGATCACGGCCGCCGCGATGCGGCCGATTTCGCCGGCCTCGCCCACGGTCGTTTCGGACAGCAGACGACGCGACGCGGTGGCGAGCGGCTGCAGCGCCTGATCGACGAAGCGCAGCGTGGAGGTGCCGTCGTCGAAGCGGATCCGGGCGGCGCGTTCGCGGGCCAGCGTCTGCTGCTCGGGCGACAGCGAGGCGAGATCGACGAGCCGCGCCTCGGGCGCCATCGGCACGAGCATGTCGGGCGGCAGCGGGGCCGGCAGGGAAGGCTCGGGCGAGGCAACCGCCGGATCGGGCATGGCGGGCGTTTCGCTCGCGGGATTGAGATACGCCGACAGATCCATCGGCGCGTGGCTTGAATCGGCCGAACTCGGCTTGGACACAGGTTCGCTCATACCGGTACTCGTCGAAGAGTCAGGGGAAGCAGGGGGAAATCGGAGGTGCCGCGGCGCGGGCGGTGTCAGCGGGAAGGCAGGGGAAGGTCTCTCGAATCTTTCATTTTTTACCAATTCAGCCACATGGGATCGGAATTGCGTAGCGATTTATATCACCAAACGATAGCCGTTGTGTGGAAGTCCTGAATGGTTTTTTGCAGTGCGGCAACGCGCTTGCCGCACTGTGAGAAATCCGCTTTCGAATCGCCGATTCGATTATTTCGTATGGCTGACGATCTCAGTTTTTCGGCCGCCACGCGTCGAACGTGACCGGCTTGTTGCGGTCCGCGCGCGTGACGGTGGCCTTGTCCGGCAACAGCGCGTCGGCGTTCGGGTTTTGATCGGGATTCATCGCGCTGTCGTGCACGATTTCCTGATGGAACAGCCAGGTGCGCCGCGCCGGATCGTAATGGAACGTGATGTTGTCGCTCCAGTGATTCGGGCCGGCGGCCACGCCGTTCTGCACCGAGAAATAGCGGTTCTTGATCGCGAGGCCGTTGGTGTCGAGATCGAGATACGGATCGCCGGAAATGCCGCCGTCGTCGGCCTTCATGACCACCCGATCGTTGCGCGCCGCCAGCGTGTACGTGCCGTCGGCGTTCTGCACGATCACGAGCAGCGGCCGCACCGACGGCTGCTGCTGCGTGTCGGGCGCGCGATGCGCCACGACCAGATAATCCTTGCGCCCTGCATCGGTCAGCGAGCCGGCCAGATGATCGATCTCGGTGTAGCCGGCCGGAATCAGCTTCTTGACCGCGGCGGGCAGCGGCGGGTTGCCGTCGCAGCGAGACGGCGCCACGTCGCAGGCCGCGAACGCGGTGGCGGCGGCGCCGAACAGGGCGGCGGCCGTGGCGAGATGCACGAGCATTTTCATTTCGCGTGAGTTTTCGTGAGCCGGTAGATGCCGTCGGCGGAGACGTTGTGGCCGAAGCCGCAGGCGGTGTAATCGCCGATGGTCTTGATGGTCAGCGTTTCGGGTTCCGAAAGACGCAGTTCGATCAGGCAACGGCCGTCCTTCGCGTACGGCGCGGTATCGGCGATGCGCCGGGTGGCGTCGATCGGCGCCGAATCGTCGTTGCCGGGCGCGGGCGCCACCGGGATGCGCGCCACACCGTCGAAGAAGCGCACGTTCGCGGCCAGGTCGCCGAGGTTCGCCGACAGTTCGCCGTCGCTCGGCAGCGTCGGATAGAGGAACTCGGTGCTCAACAGGTAAACGCCGGGGCGGCCCTTGACCGGTTCGAGCGGCACCTCGTTGTTCGGGCCCGCCCAGGTCGGGGCGCTGTAGGTCGCGCCGCTCGCGGGCAAGCCCGCGACCACGTCGCGCGTGGCCACCGCCGCGAGCCGCTCGCCA
>NZ_JAAGPF010000112.1 GCF_017104645.1 Burkholderia sp. Ac-20379 | reverse complement strand
GCCCCCCGCTCCGGCCGCCACCACGCCGGCCGACAGCGGCAAGCCGGCCAAGGCCACGCGCGCCTCGAAGAAGAAGGACAAGGCGGCGGCCGCCGCCAGCGCCGCCGCGGCAACCGGCGCATCGGCCCCGGCCGGCGCGTCGGCACCGAGCGCCAAGCAATCGCGCAAGGCGAAAAAGAGTCAGGGCGCATCGGCCGCGTCAGGCGCCTGACCGACGATCCGCCGCGCACGACGCGGCGGGCCGCAAGTTCAATCCGGCGCCGGCCAATCCATTCGGCGCCGGTTCGTGAAACCGGAAACCAGCTTCAACGGAGAGAAAATCATGGGTCTGTTAGATATGGTGGGCGGCATGCTCGGCGGCCAGAGCGGTGCCGGCGGCAACCAGGGCGCGCTGATCGGCGCCGTGCTCGAATTCATCAACAACCAGCCCGGCGGCCTGAACGGCCTGATCGAGAAATTTCGCCAGGGCGGCGCTGGCGAAGTGATCGGCTCGTGGGTCGGCAACGGCGAAAACCAGCCGATCTCGCCCGACACGCTGCAGAACGTGCTCGGCCAGGATACCGTCGCCAACCTGGCCAACAAGGCCGGCATCGATCCGTCGATCGCCACCGGCCTGCTGGCCCAGGTGCTGCCGCATCTGGTCAACCACGCCACGCCGGACGGCGAAGTGCCGACCGACGGCCAGCTCGATCATTCGAGCCTGCTCGGTTCGCTCTCGCAACTGGCCGGGCTGTTTGGCGGCAGCAAGCCGGCCTGACCGGCAGCGTTCGGCGTTCGCGCCCATGAAAAAACCCCGCTTCGGTTGAAGCGGGGTTTTTCGCTTTTGGGCCCGAACCGCGGGCCCAACCTGCTCAGTGCACGACGCGATCGAACACGAACTTGCCGTCCTGCACATCCACGGGAATCACGTCCTTCGGCCCGAAGCGGCCCGCGAGGATCAGCTTGGCGACCGGATTCTCGATCTCCTGCTGGATCGCGCGCTTGAGCGGCCGCGCGCCGAACAGCGGGTCGTATCCGACCTTGCCGATCTGGTCGAGCGCCGCATCCGACACTTCCAGCTGCATGTCGAGCTTGGCGAGCCGTTCGTGCAGGCGTTCGAGCTGGATCTTCGCGATCGACTGGATGTTGCTGCGGTCGAGCGCATGGAACACCACCACGTCGTCGATCCGGTTCAGGAACTCGGGCCGGAAGTGCAGCTTCACCTCTTCCCACACCGCATCCTTCACGGCTTCCTGCGGCGAGCCGGCCATCGACTGGATCACCTGCGAGCCGAGGTTCGAGGTCATCACGATCACCGTGTTCTTGAAATCCACGGTGCGGCCCTGGCCATCGGTCATGCGGCCGTCGTCGAGCACCTGCAGCAGCACGTTGAACACGTCCGGGTGCGCCTTCTCGATCTCGTCGAGCAGGATCACGCTGTACGGCTTGCGGCGCACGGCTTCGGTCAGATAGCCGCCTTCCTCGTAGCCGACATAGCCCGGCGGCGCGCCGATCAGCCGCGCGACGCTGTGCTTCTCCATGAACTCGCTCATGTCGATGCGGATCAGGTGATCCTCCGAATCGAACAGGAAGCCGGCCAGCGCCTTGCACAGCTCGGTCTTGCCGACGCCCGTCGGCCCGAGGAACAGGAACGAGCCGTACGGGCGGTTCGGATCCGACAGCCCGGCGCGCGAGCGGCGGATCGCGTCGGACACGGCGTTGATCGCCTCGTCCTGGCCGATCACGCGCTCGTGCAGCTTTTCCTCGATGTGCAGCAGCTTCTCGCGCTCGCCCTGCATCATGCGCGACACCGGAATGCCGGTGGAACGCGACACGACTTCCGCGATTTCCTCCGAGCCGACCTGCGTGCGCAGCAGGCGCGGCTTGGTCGGATTCTGCTGCTCGCGCTCCTCGGCCTGCGTGACCTGCTTCAATTGCGCCTCGAGTTGCGGCAGCTTGCCGTATTGCAGCTCGGCCACCTTCTCCAGCTTGCCTTCGCGCTGCAGCTTGGCGATCTCGGCGCGCACCCGGTCGATCTCTTCCTTCAGATGCGCGCTGCCCTGCACCGCCGCCTTCTCGGCGGTCCAGATTTCCTCGAGGTCGGCATATTCGCGGCCGAGCCGCTCGATTTCTTCCTCGATCAACTGGAAGCGCTTCTGCGACGCCTCGTCCTGCTCCTTCTTGACGGCTTCGCGCTCGATCTTCAACTGGATCAGGCGGCGGTCGAGCTTGTCCATCGATTCGGGCTTCGAATCGATTTCCATCTTGATCTTCGAGGCGGCCTCGTCGATCAGGTCGATCGCCTTGTCCGGCAGGAAACGGTCGGTGATGTAGCGATGCGACAGCTCGGCCGCGGCGACGATCGCCGGATCGGTGATGTCCACGCCGTGGTGCAGCTCGTACTTTTCCTGCAGGCCGCGCAGGATCGCGATCGTCGCCTCGACGCTCGGCTCGTCCACGATCACCTTCTGGAAGCGGCGCTCGAGCGCGGCGTCCTTCTCGATGTATTTGCGGTATTCGTCGAGCGTGGTCGCGCCGATGCAATGCAGTTCGCCGCGCGAGAGCGCCGGCTTCAGCATGTTGCCGGCGTCCATCGCGCCCTCGGCCTTGCCCGCGCCCACCATCGTGTGGATCTCGTCGATGAAGACGATGGTGCGGCCTTCGTCCTTCGCGACGTCGCTGAGCACCGATTTCAGACGCTCCTCGAATTCGCCGCGATATTTCGCGCCGGCCAGCAGCGCGGCCATGTCGAGCGACAGCACGCGCTTGTTCTTCAGCGTCTCGGGCACTTCGCCGTTGACGATGCGCTGCGCGAGCCCTTCGACGATCGCCGTCTTGCCCACACCCGGCTCGCCGATCAGCACCGGGTTGTTCTTGGTGCGGCGCTGCAGGATCTGGATCGAGCGGCGGATTTCGTCGTCGCGGCCGATCACCGGATCGAGCTTGCCCGCACGGGCGCGCTCGGTCAGGTCGACCGTGTATTTCTTGAGCGCCTCGCGCTGGCTTTCGGCGTCGGCGCTATGCACCTGCGAGCCGCCGCGCACGGCCGCGATGGCCGCCTCGATGGCCTTGCGCGTCATGCCGTGCTGGCGCGCGAGCTTGCCCGCGTCGCCCTTGTCGTCGGCCACCGCGAGCAGGAACATTTCGCTGGCGATGAAGCTGTCGTTGAGCTTCTGCGCTTCCTTGTCCGACTGGTTCAGCAGGCCGGCCAGTTCGCGGCCGATCTGGATCTCGCCGCCGGTGCCCGTGACTTGCGGCAGGCGCGAGATCGATTCGTTCAGCGCGCCTTGCAGCGCCTGGACGTGCACGCCGGCGCGCGACATCAGCGAACGCGCCGAGCCGTCCTGTTGCGCGATCAGCGCGGCCAGCACGTGCGCCGGCTCGATGTATTGATTGTCGCGGCCCGCGGCGAGACTCTGCGCGTCGGCGAGGGCTTCCTGGAACTTGGTGGTGAGCTTGTCGATTCTCATGAAGAGACCTCCAATTTTCGAATAGCACCAACATGAGGATGGATATCGGCCTTTCAAGCGTCTCGACAGCAAGAGACGTGCCTTGACGCGATGCACCTACGTGGCAGGATGTCGCAGATAAATGACGGTGCGCGGTGCGCGGCCCGGCATCGCCGGGGGGCCAACGGGAAGTCTAGAGGGGAATCGGCGGCGGCGATGCGGGCCTCAGGCCGGCTCGACGACCACCGGTATGCCGATCCCGAGCGCCGCGGCCAGCGGCGAGGCCGGCTGCGCCAGTTCGCCGATCGTGTGGCGGTCGAGTTCGGCGAAGAACGCGTCGCGCGCGGCGGCCAGCACGCTCTTGAGCCGGCAATGCGGCTCGATCACGCAGGCGCGATGCTCGACGCCGTCGCTCGCACCGCCGAAGCAGCCCACCAGCGCGAAATCGTTCTCGCTGGCGCGCACCACCTCGCCCACCGTCAGCGCCGACGAGCGCGCGCTGGCGCGCAGCCCGCCGTTACGGCCGCGCACCGTCTCCACCCAGCCCAGCTCGCCGAGCCGCTGCACGACCTTCATCAGGTGATTTTTCGAAATCCCGTAGGCGTCCGAGATTTCCTGGATCGTCGACAGCCCTTCGCCGCGAACCGCCAGAAACAGCATGACGCGCAGCGAGTAATCCGTGTAGTCGGTCAGTCTCATGAGGGAAGTCGATCGTGTCGTTGGAGTGCCCGGCTGTCCGGCGCGCCGCGGTGGGCAAACGCGCCGGCTCAGGAATCGCAGGATAATATGCGCCCTTGAAGCACTTTTTTCGGATGGCCGTGGGCTATTGTGCGACAAAATCGCGACCCCGTACCGGCCCCTTACCGGACCGCTCAGCGGCCTCCTTCCCAGCCCGACGATGACGCTTTCTCAAGATTCGGCCTCGAACGCCGCCGCCGCGCCGGTTCCGCGCGCCACCGAACCGACCGCCGACAACATCCGCGAACTGGTCGACGCGTTCTACGACCAGGTGCGCGCCGACCCGCTGCTCGGCCCCGTGTTCGGCGCGAAACTCGACGGCCACTGGGACGAGCATCTGCCGAAAATGCAGGCGTTCTGGTCGAGCCTGGTGCTCGGCACCAAGGGCTATCGCGGCAATGTGCAGGCCAAGCACCAGCCGCTCGACGGCCTCGAGTCGGCGCACTTCAGCCGCTGGTTGACGCTGTTTCTCAAAACGGTGGATGCGCGCTACGCGCCGGCCGCCGCCGTGCGCTTCATGGAACCGGCGCTGCGCATCGCGCAGAGCCTGCAGTTGAGCCGCTTCGGTTGGGATTATCGGATTCCGGCCGAGCAGCAGGCGCTGCTCGATGCGATCTCGCCGAAACGCGCGCGCGACGGCGACGATCCGCACCCCGCCCCGCCCGAGCGGCCGCGCGGCGAGCCGTTTCCGGCCCGAATCATCGGCCGCGCGGCCGACGAAGACGCCTGAGGCGTCGAGCCGGCGACATCGAACGGCGCCTGGCCCGGCCTAGCCGACGAAGCCGTCCAGCCAATCCTTCAGCGCGCCGATGTCGCGAAACGCCAGCAGATCGTCCGCCAACTCGGCCTGCGCCCGCCGCAGCGCGACGATCTCGTCGCCGAGCGTGCGCAGCGCGTTGTCGGGCGACAGCACCGTGGATGCGCCAATCCCGTAACCGTGCCGAAAATCGCTTTCGACGCGATGCAGCTCGCGGTCGAGCGAGCCCAGTTGCGCCTTCAGCATGCCGTTGTAATGTTGCAATAGATCGTCGCCGGCCCCGGCCAGCCGGCCGGCGTCGGCCGGCCCCAGATCGCGCTCGAGTTCGAGCAGTTGCAGCAAATCCTGCTTGTCGTACGCGCGGTTCAGGTGCTGCATCAGCGCGGTCTTGCGCTCGCGCTCGGCCGGATCGGGCTCGCGGTCGGGGTGCAGCGCGCTGGCCAGACGGCGATAGAGATCGCGCAGCGAACGGCTGACCTGCGCCGGCGGCAAGTCCGGCACGGCGTTTGCCGCGTCCTCGTCGGCCGCTTGCGTCGATTCTCCGCGAGGATTCGCTTCGGCTTCGGCCTCCGCCTCCGCCTCCGCCTCCGCCTTCGCCGCATCGGCCCGGCGCTTGGCGCGCTGGCGCTCCGAGCGCTCGCTCTGACGCGCCTGCCGGGCCTCGGCGTGGGCGTGGGCGCGCGCTTCCTGCTCGTCGAGCTCGGCCTGGATCCGCGCCATCATGGCGTCGTCGGACTCGGCCTCCGGTGCGGCGTCCAGTTCTTCCGGCGCCTCCGGCTCCACCGGCGCCCGATCGCGCGAACGCGCGCGGCCCCGCCGCGACGAACCGGAGCGGCCCTCGCTCCCGGCCTGCTCCGGAAAACGATGACGCGCCACGATCGCGCGCAACTCGCGATCCGTCTCGCCGCCCAGCAACGGCCGCACGAAATGGACGATCAGCTCGGCCACCAGCGCCCGTTCGGCGCGCGTCAGGCCCTTCATGTCGAACGCCACGTCGAGCTGGCGCACCAGCTCCGTTTCGCGCGCCGTCACGTCGCGGGCGAGCGGCACCCATTCGTCGACGTAGCGTTGCTGGAACGCCGGCCAGACGGTTTCCCACGCGCGCAGCCGCTCGCGCCGCGCCGCGACCTGGCGGGTCAGCGCGTTGAACTGGCGTTGCGAAGGGGACAGGCCGGCGGAGCCGGTGGCGGGCACCAGCAGGATGGCGCTGGACGATACGTCGGTCATGATCGGAAACGGCTTCGGAATGCTGGCGAGCCGCGATGGTAGCGGCCCGGCGACGCGCCGTCGAGGCGCGGGCCGCGCACGGCGGCGGGCAAGCGGATCAACCGCCGCCGTGCGGCGTGTCGCCGCGGCGGCCCCAGCGCGCGAGCGCCGCATCGTCGCTGCTGCGCGCATCGACCCAGCGCTCGCCGGCCGGCGTGCTTTCCTTCTTCCAGAACGGCGCCTGGGTCTTCAGGTAATCCATGACGAATTCGCACGACGCGAACGCCTCGCCGCGATGCGCGGAGACGGTCGCCACGAACACGATCTGGTCGAGCGGCACGAGCCGGCCCACGCGGTGGATGATCGCCACCTCGATGCCGGGCCAGCGCGCGACGGCCTCGGCGACGATGCCCTCCAGCGATTTCTCGGTCATGCCCGGATAGTGCTCGAGCTCCATCGCGGCGACCGTTTCGCCCTCGTTGAGATCGCGCACGGTGCCGACGAAGCAGGCCACCGCGCCGATCTTCGGGTTGCGCGCGCGCAGCGCGGCCAGCTCGGTGCTGACGTCGAAATCTTCGGTCTGAACGCGTACCGTCGCCATCGCGCCTCCTCAGCCGCCCGTCACGGGCGGGAAAAACGCGACTTCGCAGCCGTCGGTGATGCGCGTGCCGGCATCGGTCATCACGTGATTGCAGGCCATGCGCAGCGCGCGGCCATCGGCCAGCGTGTCGGCCCAGACGCCGCCGCGCGCGCGCAGCCAGCTGCGCACGTCGCCGACGGTGGCGATGCCGTCCGGCACCGTCACGGATTCGCTGGCGACGCCGAGCGCCTCGCGCACGCTGGCAAAGAATTTCAGTTCGATCTTCATCTGTGAGGCAGCCCGGCCGTCAGCCGAGCAATTCGGAAAAGGGAATGAAACGGACCGTCTCGCCCGCGCTGATCGCGTGGTTCGGCGGATTGTCGATGAGGCCGTCGGCCCAGACGGTCGAGGTCAGCACGGCCGAACTCTGGTTCGGGTACAGATCGAGGCCGCCCGCGTCGTTGACACGCGCGCGCAGGAACTCGTTGCGGCGGTCGCCGCTGCGCTGCGTGAAATCGGCGCGCAGCGACAGCGCACGCGGCGCCACCTGCGTCGCGCCGGCCAGCCGCAGCAGGAACGGCCGCACGAACAGCAGGAACGTGACGAAGCTCGACACCGGGTTGCCGGGCAGGCCGATGAAATGCGCCTCGCCCGATGCGCCCTCGCCTTCGCGGCGCACCGCGCCGTAGGCCAGCGGCTTGCCCGGCTTCATCGCGATCTGCCACAGCGACAGTCGGCCCTCGGCCTCGACGGCCGGCCTGACGTGGTCTTCGTCGCCCACCGATACGCCGCCGCTCGTCACGATCAGGTCATGGCCGCGCGCCGCCTCGCGCAGCGTGGCGCGCGTGGCGTCCAGCGAATCGGGCACGATGCCGAAATCGCCGACTTCGCAGCCGAAGCGCTCCAGCAGGCCGCGCAGCGTGAAACGGTTCGAGTTGTAGATCGCGCCGGGCTCGAGCGGCTCGCCCGGCATCGTCAGTTCGTCGCCCGTGAAGAACACCGCCACCTTGACGCGCCGCTTCACGACGAGGCTCGCGCAGCCGACCGAGGCGGCCAGCCCGAGCGCCTGCGGCCCGAGCCGCGTGCCGGCCGGCAGGATCACGGCGCCGCGCCGGATGTCGGCGCCCTGCGCGGTGATCCATTCGCCGGCCTTCGGCGTGTGCAGAAAATCGACCTCGTCGCCAGCGGCGCTCGCCTGCTCCTGCATCACCACGGCGTCGGCGCCGGGTGGCACCGACGCGCCCGTGAAGATCCGCGCCGCGGTGCCGGCCGCCAGCGGCGCGGCCGGGTGACCGGCCGGAATCCGCTGCGAGACGCGCATGCGGCGCTCGCCCTGCGTCAGGTCGGCCACGCGCACGGCGTAGCCGTCCATCGCGCTGATCGCCATCGGCGGCACGTCGAGCGGCGACACCACGTCGGCCGCGAGCACACGGCCGAGCGCCTCGAGCGTCGGCACGGTTTCGGCATCCGCGAGCGGCGCGGCCGCGCCGAGCAAGGCGGCAAGCGCATCGGCGGTCGACAGCATCGGGGCGCGGGGCGCCTGGGGAGCGGGATTCGACATCTCGGAGATCGTGGGGGAACGCGGAAGCGTCATTGTAACGAGCACGGGGCGTGACCGCGTGCGTGGCGCGCAACAGGCCGCAGATCCGGCCCATGCCGCGCATGCGGGCTGGCGCAGGTCGCGCGCGGCGCCCCGCAATGAAAACGGCCGCAACGGGCGGCAAGCCCATCGCGGCCGTGAACGGCTGCACGGCGAGGCAAAAGCGTTTGTTGCCCCCGCCTCGCCCGCGCGCCGGATCAGTCGCCCGTGTGCGCGGCGATGAAATCCTTGACCTGCTGCGCGTCGGCCTTGACCACCTCGAAACGCTGCGGCAGCGCCTCGATGCCGTCGAACGCCGACGGACGCTCGGCCTCGCGGCCCAGCGCCTCGCGGATCGTCTCGCCGAACTTGATCGGCTGCGCCGTTTCGAGCACCACCATCGGAATGCCCGGCTGCAGATGCTCGCGCGCCACCTTCACGCCGTCGGCCGTGTGCGTGTCGATCATGGTGGCGTAACGGGAGTACACATCGCGGATCGTCGCCAGGCGGTCGTCGTGCGTGCTGCGGCCCGACACGAACCCGAACTGCGCGACGCGCGCGAAATCGCCGCTCTTCGCCAGATCGAAGCCGCCGTGCGCCTCGACGTCGCGGAACAGTTGCACGACGCGCGCCGGATCGCGGCCGAGCAGGTCGAACACGAAACGCTCGAAGTTCGAGGCCTTCGAGATGTCCATGCTCGGGCTGCTCGTGTGGTACGTGTTCTCGGCGCCGCGCACGCGATACGTGCCGGTGCGGAAGAACTCGTCGAGCACGTCGTTCTCGTTGGTGGCCACCACGAGCTTCTCGATCGGCAGGCCCATCATGCGCGCGATATGGCCCGCGCAGACATTGCCGAAGTTGCCCGACGGCACCGTGAACGACACGCGCTCGTCGTTGCTTTGGGTCGCCGCGAAATAGCCCTTGAAGTAGTAGACGACCTGCGCCACCACGCGCGCCCAGTTGATCGAATTGACCGTGCCGATCTTGTGCTTCGCCTTGTAGGCGTGATCGTTCGAGACGGCCTTGACGATGTCCTGCGCGTCGTCGAACACGCCTTCCACGGCCAGGTTGAAGATGTTCGGATCCTGCAGGCTGTACATCTGCGCCGACTGGAACGCGCTCATCTTCTTGTGCGGCGACAGCATGAACACGCGCACGCCGGCCTTGCCGCGCATCGCGTATTCGGCCGCGCTGCCGGTGTCGCCCGAGGTCGCGCCGAGAATGTTCAGCGTTTGGCCGTGCTTGGCCAGCGTGTACTCGAACAGATTGCCGAGCAGCTGCATCGCCATGTCCTTGAACGCCAGCGTCGGGCCGTTCGACAGTTCGAGCAGCGACAGCGTGGTGCCGCCTTCCGTGCCGAGCGGCTTGATCGGCGTGATGTCGGCCGCGTTCTCGCCGTGGCGCGTGTTGCTGTAGACGTCGGCGCGATAGGTGCGGCGCGTCAGGTCGCGCAGGTCGTCGGCCGGGATGTCGTCGCTGAACTTCGAGAGGATCTCGAACGCCAGTTCCGCGTACGGCAGCGTGCGCCAGCGCGCGAGTTCGTCCGCCGACACGCGCGGGTACGCGGCCGGCAGATACAGGCCGCCGTCTTTCGCGAGGCCGCCGAGCAGGATGTCCGAGAACGTGTGGCGCTCGCCGATGCCGGCGCCGCGCGTCGAAATGTAGTTCATGTCGTGTCTCAGTTGAGCGCTTCCATGCGCAGCTTCGTGACCTTCGAGCGGACCGTCGAGAGCGCCTCGATGCGGGCGATCGCGGCGTTCACGTTGCGCTCGATCGTCACGTGCGTGATCAGGATGATGTCGGTCTCGCCGTTGTTGCTGTCGACCTGCTCCGATTCCTTCTGCAGCAGCGCGTCGATCGAGATGCCCGAATCGGCCAGGATGCGCGTGATGTCGGCCAGCACGCCGGTTTCGTCGGCCACGCGCAGGCGCAGGTAGTAGCCGCTCGTCACGTCCTCGATCGGCAGGATCGGCGTGTTCGACAGGCTTTCCGGCTGGAACGCCAGGTGCGGCACGCGATGCTCCGGATCGGCCGTGTGCAGGCGCGTGACGTCCACCAGATCGGCCACCACGGCCGAGGCGGTCGGCTCGGCGCCGGCGCCCTTGCCGTAGTACAGCGTGGTGCCGACCGCGTCGCCGTGCACCACGACCGCGTTCATCGCGCCTTCCACGTTGGCCAGCAGGCGCTTTTCCGGGATCAGCGTGGGATGCACGCGCAGCTCGATGCCCTGCTCCGCGCGGCGCGCGATGCCGAGCAGCTTGATGCGGTAGCCGAGCTCTTCCGCGTAGCGGATGTCGGTGGCCGCGAGCTTGCTGATGCCCTCGACGTAGGCGCGCTCGAACTGCACCGGCACGCCGAACGCAATCGCGCTCATGATGGTGGCCTTGTGCGCGGCGTCCACGCCTTCGATGTCGAAGGTCGGATCGGCTTCCGCGTAGCCGAGCGCCTGCGCGGCCTTCAGCGCGGTCGCGAAATCGAGGCCGCGGTCGCGCATTTCCGACAGGATGTAGTTCGTGGTGCCGTTGATGATGCCGGCGATGTACTGGATGCGGTTGGCCGTCAGGCCTTCGCGCAGCGCCTTGATGATCGGAATGCCGCCGGCGACGGCCGCCTCGAACGCCACCATCACGCCCTTCTCGCGCGCGGCCGCGAAGATCTCGCTGCCGTGCACGGCGAGCAGCGCCTTGTTGGCCGTCACGACGTGCTTGCCGTTGGTGATCGCGCGCAGCACCAGCTCGCGGGCGATGCCGGTGCCGCCGATCATTTCGGCGACGATCGAGATCGACGGATCGTCGACGGCGGCTTGGAAATCGGTCGTCACGTCGATCTGCGTGCCGGCCAGCGCGGCTTGCGCCTTCGCCGGGTTGCGGACCGCGATGCGCGTGATCTCGATGCCCCGGCCGGCGCGCCGTTTGATTTCTTCCTGATTGCGGCGCAGCACCTCGAAGGTGCCGCTGCCGACGGTGCCGAAGCCCAACAGGGCGACTTTGATCGGTTCCATGCTGCGTGGTCTTGTATGAAGTTGAATGAAGGCGGAGCGGGCGGCCGGTCAGGCCGCGTGCTGTTTGCGGTAGCCGTCGAGGAAACGCGCGATCCGGTTGATCGAATCGGTCAGGTCGTCGATGTTCGGCAGGAACACCACCCGGAAGTGATCGGGCGTGGGCCAGTTGAAGCCCGTGCCCTGAACGAGCAGCACGCGTTCCTTGAGCAGCAGGTCGAGAATGAACTGTTGATCGTTCTGGATCGGGTAGAGCTTCGGATCGAGGCGCGGGAACATGTACAGCGCCGCGTCGGGCTTCACGCAGGTGACGCCCGGGATCGCGGTCAGCATGTCGTAGGCCAGCTCGCGCTGGCGATACAGGCGGCCCGTGGGCACGATCAGCTCGTTGATGCTCTGGTAGCCGCCGAGCGCGGTCTGGATCGCGAACTGGCCGGGCACGTTCGCGCACAGCCGCATCGACGACAGGATGCCGAGCCCTTCGAGGTAATCCTTGGCGCGGCGGCGGTTCTCGCCCGTCAGGCCGGACACGAACATCCAGCCGGCCCGGTAGCCGCACGAGCGATAGCTCTTCGAGAGGCTGTTGAACGTGACCGTGATCACGTCTTCCGACAGCGAGCCGAGCGCCGTGTGCGTTTTGCCGTCGTAGATGATCTTGTCGTACACCTCGTCGGCGAAGATCACCAGGCCGTGCTCGCGCGCGATCGCGATCAGCTCGCGCAGCAGGTCGTCGGAATAGAGCGCGCCGGTGGGATTGTTCGGGTTGATCACCACCAGCGCCTTGGTGTTCGGCGTGATCTTGCGGCGGATGTCGTCCGGATCGGGCATCCAGCCGTTCTGCTCGTCGCAGATGTAATGCACGGGCGTGCCGCCCGACAGGCTGACCGCGGCCGTCCAGAGCGGGTAGTCGGGCGCCGGCAGCAGCACTTCGTCGCCGTCGTTGAGCAGGCCCTGGGTGGCCATCACGATCAGTTCCGACGCGCCGTTGCCGATGTAGATGTCGTCGAGTTCGACGCCCTTCACGCCCTTTTCCTGCGTGTAGTGCATGACGGCCTTGCGCGCCGCGAAGATGCCCTTCGAATCCGAATAGCCCGACGAATTCGGCAGCGCACGGATCATGTCCTGAATGATTTCGTCCGGGGCTTCGAAACCGAACGCCGCCAGGTTGCCGATATTCAGCTTGATGATCTTGTGGCCTTCGTCTTCGAGGCGCTTGGCATGCTCGAGCACCGGGCCGCGAATGTCGTAGCACACGTTGAGCAGCTTGTTGGATTTCTGAATCGGTTTCACGGCGGGCACGTTCCTGGGCAAGGCTGGCGAAGCTGGGAGAAGGGGGTCAACAACTGGAGAGCGGCCGGTCGGTGCGCGCTGTCTAGGAGACGGTCGGAAGCGAGGCCGAACGCGGCTTGTGGCGACGCGCGACGCAAATGCCGCCCGGGGGCGGCTAAAAAGCTATAATTTAGCGGATTTTCACCCGCTTTCGCAATGCACCAATCCGGTTCGACCGCCTGCGCACGGCACATCGGCGCCGCGCGCGGCTGCCGGCCGCGGCGCCCGGCAGCCGCCTCAGGCTGGCTTGCCCGGCCGGCCGGGCAAGCCGGAGCGGCCCACCCGACACCGCGGACAACGATTTGAAACTACACCAGGATCCGAGCGACGCGCTCAACACCGTCACCGGCTACGGCCCCGATTACGTCGAGATCAACCTCCAGCGCCACGAAAGCAGCGTGCTCGTGCTGCCGGCCGCGCCCGTCGCGCCATGGCCGGTCGAGGCGTTCGACGCGCTGACCGCCGAGCATTTCGCGATGCTGCTCGATCCCGCCCCGGAAGTCGTGATCTTCGGCAGCGGCGCACGCCTGCGCTTCCCCCACCCGCGGCTGACTGCCGCACTCACGGCGCGCCGGATCGGCGTCGAGACGATGGATTTCCAGGCCGCCTGCCGCACCTACAACATCCTGATGTCCGAGGGCCGCAAGGTCGCCGCCGCGCTGCTGATCGAGCGCCCGGCGCAATAACCGCGACCGGCGGACGAACCGGCGTCCGCGCCCATCGAACCCGGCGTGCGTGACACCCGTTTGAAAGCGACGTTAATTGAACGTTAAGGCGCGATGCGTTACAAAGCCCGGCGGCGCCCGTTCCCGACCCGGAATCGACGCCGCCCGCCGATGCCGCCCGATGGCGCACCGGCTTCCGATTCCGCCATTCCACTACGACTGTCTGACAGGCTGACCGACTCATGAACGATACGCCATCGAGGCTACCGCTCAACCGCGCCGCACTCCTCCTGATCGTGCTGGCGCTCGCCCTGATCTGGTTCGGCCCGCTCGGGCTGCGCCACCTGATCCCCAGCGACGAGGGCCGCTACGCCGAAATGGCCCGCGAAATGTTCGCCACCGGCGACTGGATCACCCCGCGCTACAACGGCTACAAGTATTTCGAAAAGCCGCCGATGCAGACCTGGATGAACGCGCTGACGTTCGCCTGGTTCGGCCTCGGCGAATGGCAGGCCCGGCTCTACACGGCGCTGGCCAGCTTCGCCGGCATCCTGTTCGTCGGCTACACCGGCGCGCGCGTGTTCAACCCGCTGGCCGGCCTGTGCGCCGCCGTGGTGCTCGCGTCCTCGCCGTACTGGAACCTGATGGGCCACTTCAACACGCTCGACATGGGCCTGTCGTTCTGGATGGCCGTCACGCTCGGCGCGCTGCTGCTGGCCCAGCGGCCCGGCCTGCCGACGCGCGCCACGCGCGGCTGGATGTGGCTGTGCTGGGCGTCGATGGCCGTGGCCGTGCTGTCGAAGGGCCTGATCGGCGTGGTCCTGCCCGGCGCGGTACTGGTGCTCTACACGCTGATCGCCCGCGACTGGGCGCTCTGGAAGCGCCTGCACCTCGTGAGCGGCCTCGTGATCTTCTTCGCGATCGCCGCGCCGTGGTTCGTGCTGATGCAGGAGCGCAACCCCGAATTCTTCAACTTCTTCTTCGTGGTCCAGCAGTTCCGCCGCTATCTGACGCCCGAGCAGAACCGCCCCGGCCCGGTGTACTACTTCGTCGGCGTGCTGCTGGTGGGCTTCCTGCCGTGGCTGTCGATCGCCGGCCAGAGCCTGCGCCACGCCTGGCGCATGCCGCGCCAGCCGAACGGCTTCGCGCCGATGCTGGTGCTGCTGATCTGGACCGGGTTCATCTTCGTGTTCTTCAGCGCCTCGCATTCGAAGCTGGTGTCGTACGTGCTGCCGGTGGCGCCGTCGCTCGCGCTGATGCTCGGCGCCTACCTGCCGCTGGTGGCGCGCGAGCGCTACCGCTGGCACCTGATCGGCTACCTGCTGTTCCTGATCGCGGCCGCCTGCGGCTGCATCGTGCTGGGCCGCCTCGGCGACGCCCGCACGCCGAACGCGCAATACGTCGATTTCCAGCACTGGGTGTACGCGGCGCTGGCCACCGCCTTCGTGCTGACGCTGCTGGCCCTGTCGATCAACCGGCGCGGCAAGGCCGGCATCGCCGCCACCGCGTTCGTGTTCGGCGCGGGCTGGCTGCTGCTCGGCACCATCGGCGGCACCGGCCACGACGCGTTCGGCCGCTACAGCTCGGGCGCGCTGCTCGCCCCGGCCGTGCGCGCCGAGTTCGCCAAGCTGCCGCCCGACACGCCGTTCTATTCGGTCGAAATGCTCGACCACACCGTGCCGTTCTACGTGCGTCACACCACCACGCTGGTGGCCTATCAGGACGAACTGAGCTTCGGCATCGGGCAGGAACCGCAGAAATGGGTGCCGACCATCGCCGAGTGGGAACGCCGCTGGCGCAGCGGCCAGCCGGCGCTGGCGATGATGCGCCCCGAGCGCTACGACGCATTCGTCAAGCAAGGCCTGCCGATGACGGTGATCGCGCGCGACAACCGCCGCGTGATCGTCGCGACGCCGGCCGCCACCCCGCCCCAATCCTGAGCCTCCCAAGGACCGCCGTTCCGTGAATCCCGTTTCCCTCGTCTGCATCATCATCGGCGTGCTGCTCAATGCCGTCGCGCAGTTGCTGCTCAAGGCCGGCGTCAACGCCGTCGGCCATTTCGAGATCTCGCGCGCCAACATCATCCCGATCGGCTTCAAGATCGCCACGCAGTTGCCGATCATCGGCGGCCTCAGCTGCTACGTGCTGAGCGTGGTGGTGTGGATCGTCGGGCTGTCGCGCGTGGACGTGTCGATCGCCTATCCGATGCTCTCGCTCGGCTACGTGCTCAACGCGTTCGCCGCCTGGTATCTGTTCGGCGAGGTGATGAGCCTGCAGCGCCTGATCGGCATCGGCATCATCCTGATCGGCGTGGTGGTGCTGGCGCGCGGCTGAGCCGCCGCCGGGGGCGGCGGGCGCCATCGCGGCAATCCCCCCCTTCCCCCCACAAAAAGAGACGTTGTACTCTCGCGAACCAGTGTCTAATGCGCATGCCGGATCGCCTAAGATCCAGCCCTATTTACTGTCTACCCATCAGCCGACATGAGCCAGCCATCCGTTCCGTTCCTGCCGATGACCCGCCCGGAAATCGACGAGGACACCATTCAGGGCGTCACCGAGGTGCTCCGCTCCGGTTGGATCACGACCGGCCCGCAGAATCAGCGCTTCGAAGCGGCGCTGTCCGACTACTGCGGCGGCCGCCCGGTGCGCACGTTCAACTCCGGCACCGCCACGCTCGAGATCGGCCTGCGCATCGCCGGCGTCGGCCCGGGCGATGAAGTGATCACCACGCCCGCGAGCTGGGTCGCGACCAGCAACGTGATTCTCGAAGTGGGCGCCACGCCGGTGTTCGTCGACATCGACCCCGCCACGCGCAACCTCGATCTGGACGCGCTCGAACGCGCGATCACGCCGCGCACCAAGGCCGTGATCCCGGTCTACCTCGGCGGGTTGCCGGTCGACATGGATCGCCTGTACGCCATCGCCCGCGCGGCCGGGCTGCGCGTGATCGAAGATGCCGCGCAGGCGCTCGGCTCGTCGTGGAAGGGCAAGCGGATCGGCGCGTTCGGCGATCTCGTCTCGTTCAGCTTCCACCCGAACAAGAACGTCACCTCGATCGAGGGCGGCGCGCTGGTGCTCAACGACGAAGCCGAGGCGCTGCTCGCGCAGAAATACCGCCTGCAGGGCGTGACGCGCACGGGCCTCGACGGCATGGACTGCGACGTGCTCGGCGGCAAGTACAATCTGACCGACGTCGCGGCCCGCGTGGGCCTCGGCCAGCTCGGCCAGATCGACCGCTTCACCGAGGTGCGCCGCCGGCTCGCCCGCGCCTACTTCGACGGTTTCGCCGGCGGCCCGGCCGCGGCGCTCGGCATCGGCCTGCCGGTGGCCGAGTTCGAGCACGGCAACTGGCACATGTTCCAGATCACGCTGCCGCTCGAACGGCTCGCGATCACGCGCGGCGAGTTCATGGCGCAGCTCAAGGAACACGGCATCGGCTCGGGCGTGCACTACCCGGCGATCCACCTGTTCACGCTGTACCGCGCGCTCGGCTTCCGCGAAGGCATGTTCCCGCATGCCGAGCGCTTCGGCGCGTCGACCGTCACGCTGCCGCTGTTCACGCAGATGAGCGAGGCCGACGTGACGCGCGTCGTCGACGCCGTCAACCAGATTTGCGAACGATACGGAAAATAAGCGGACATGACTCACCCTGAAACACGCGCCACGAACCCGGAAGTCTCGATCGTCATCCCCGTGTACAACGAGGAAGACGGGCTGGCCGCGCTCTTCTCCCGCCTGTATCCGGCGCTCGACGCGCTTGACGCGTCGTACGAAGTGATCCTGATCAACGACGGCAGCCGCGACCGTTCGGCCGCCCTGCTCGCCGAGCAGTTCCGCAAGCGTCCCGACACGACGCGCGTGGTGCTGCTGAACGGCAACTACGGCCAGCACATGGCGATCCTGGCGGGCTTCGAGCAATCGCGCGGCCAGATCGTCATCACGCTCGACGCCGATCTGCAGAATCCGCCCGAGGAAATCGGCAAGCTCGTGCACAAGATGCGCGAAGGCTACGACTACGTCGGCACGATCCGCATGCAGCGTCAGGACAGCCTGTGGCGCCGCAAGGCGTCGGCCGTGATGAACCGGCTGCGCGAGCGCATCACGCGCATCAAGATGACCGACCAGGGCTGCATGCTGCGCGCCTACAACCGCCAGATCATCGACACCATCAACCGCTGCGGCGAGGTCAACACGTTCATCCCGGCGCTGGCCTACACGTTCGCGCAGAACCCGACCGAAATCGACGTCGCGCACGAGGAACGCTTCGCGGGCGAATCGAAGTATTCGCTCTACAGCCTGATCCGCCTGAACTTCGACCTCGTCACCGGCTTCTCGGTGGTGCCGCTGCAATGGCTGTCGTTCGTCGGCGTGATCCTGTCGCTCGGCTCGGCCGGGCTGTTCCTGCTGCTGCTGATCCGCCGCTTCGTGATCGGCGCCGAAGTTCAGGGCGTGTTCACGCTGTTCGCCATCACGTTCTTCATGCTCGGCGTGATCATCTTCGCGCTCGGCCTGCTCGGCGAATACATCGGACGAATCTATCAACAGGTGCGCGCGCGGCCGCGCTACCTGATCCAGACCGTGCTCGAGGAGCGCTACGACCGTGCGTCGCTGCCGCTGCCGGGCGCCGAGGAGGCATCGCGATGAAATCGCGCGCGGTGGTATTCGCGTATCACAACGTCGGCGTGCGCTGCCTGCAGGTGCTGCTCGCACGCGGCGTCGACGTGGCGCTGGTGGTCACGCACGAAGACAGCCCGACCGAGAACATCTGGTTCGGCAGCGTCGCGTCGGTGGCGCGCGAGCACGGCATCCCGGTGCTCACGCCGGCCGATCCGGCCTCGACCGAGCTGCGCGAGGCGGTGTCGGCGGCCCGGCCCGACTTCATCTTCTCGTTCTATTACCGGCACATGCTGCCGGTGGCGCTGCTGGCGCTCGCGCCGCGCGGCGCGTACAACATGCACGGCTCGCTGCTGCCGAAGTACCGCGGCCGCGTGCCGACCAACTGGGCGGTGCTGAACGGCGAAACCGAGACGGGCGCGACGCTGCACGAAATGGCCGCCAAGCCCGACGCCGGCGCGATCGTCGGCCAGACGGCCGTGCCGATCCTGCCCGACGACACCGCCGCGCAAGTTTTCGACAAGGTGACCGTGGCCGCCGAGCAGACGCTCTGGCGCGTGCTGCCGGCGCTCTTGGCCGGCGAGGCGCCGCACCTGCCGAACGACCTGTCGCAAGGCAGCTACTTCGGCGGACGCAAGCCCGAGGACGGCCGCCTCGACTGGTCGAAACCGGCCGCCGAGGTCTACAACCTGATCCGCGCGGTCGCGCCCCCTTATCCGGGCGCGTTCACCGACCTGCACGGCACGCGTTTCGTGGTCGCGCGCGCGCGGCTCGCGGCGCCCGGCTCGCCGGCCGCACAGGCCGCGCGGGATTTGCCGCCGGGCCTGCACGTAAGCGATAATGCGCTATTCGGCGTCTGCGGCGACAGCCGCGCCGTCACCATCCTCGAGCTGCGCGAGCAGCCCAACGGCCGTCCGGACAACGAAACGGCCGTCTCTCCCGCTCAATTCGCGCAGTTCATTGATTCTTCCCGTCAGTCATGAAAGCAAAAAAAGTCCTGATCCTGGGTGTGAACGGCTTCATCGGCCACCACCTGTCCAAGCGCATTCTTGAAACCACCGATTGGGAAGTGTTCGGGATGGACATGCAAACCGATCGGCTTGGCGATCTCGTCAATCACGAGCGGATGCACTTCTTCGAAGGCGACATCACGATCAACAAGGAATGGGTCGAATACCACGTCAAGAAGTGCGACGTGATCCTCCCGCTGGTCGCGATCGCCACGCCCGCCACTTACGTGCAGCAGCCGCTGCGCGTGTTCGAGCTCGATTTCGAGGCGAACCTGCCGATCGTGCGTTCGGCCGTCAAGTACGGCAAGCACCTGGTGTTTCCGTCGACCTCGGAAGTCTATGGCATGTGCTCGGACGAACAATTCGATCCGGACGCCTCGGCGCTGACCTACGGCCCGATCAACAAGCCGCGCTGGATCTACGCGTGCTCCAAGCAGCTGATGGACCGCGTGATCTGGGGCTACGGCATGGAAGGCCTGAACTTCACGCTGTTCCGCCCGTTCAACTGGATCGGCCCGGGCCTCGATTCGATCTACACGCCGAAGGAAGGCAGCTCGCGCGTGGTCACGCAGTTCCTCGGCCACATCGTGCGCGGCGAGAACATCAGCCTCGTCGACGGCGGCTCGCAAAAGCGCGCGTTCACGTACGTGGACGACGGCATCAGCGCGCTGATGAAGATCATCGACAACCCGAACGGCATCGCCTCGGGCAAGATCTACAACATCGGCAACCCGAGCAACAACTACTCGGTGCGCGAACTGGCCCACAAGATGCTCGAACTGGCCGCCGAGTTCCCCGAGTACGCCGAGACGGCCAAGAAGGTTCAGCTCGTGGAAACCACCTCGGGCGCCTACTACGGCAACGGCTACCAGGACGTGCAGAACCGCGTGCCGAAGATCGACAACACGATGCAGGAACTCGGCTGGAAGCCGGAATCGACGTTCGACGACGCGCTGCGCAACATCTTCGAAGCGTACCGCGGCCACGTGGCCGACGCGCGCGCGCTGGTCGAGCAGCAAGGCTGACGCGTTGGCCCGCATCGTCCTCAAGATCGACGTCGACACGCTTCGCGGCACCCGCGAAGGCGTGCCGAATCTCGCGCGCATCTTCGACCGTCACGCCGCGCGCGCGACCTTCCTGTTCAGCCTCGGTCCCGATCACACCGGTTGGGCCATGCGCCGCGTGCTGCGGCCGGGCTTCCTCAAGAAGGTGTCGCGCACCTCGGTGGTCGAGCACTACGGCATCCGCCAGCTGATGTACGGCGTGCTGCTGCCGGGGCCGGACATCGGCCGGCGCGCGGTGGGCGAAATGCGCGCGATCCACGAGGCCGGCTTCGAGTGCGGCATCCACACCTGGGATCACGTCTACTGGCAGGACAACGTGCGGGCCCGCCCGCGCGACTGGACCGCCCGCGAGATGGGCAAGAGCCACGCGCGCTTCATCGAGATCTTCGGCGCGCCGCCCGTCACGCACGGCGCGGCCGGCTGGCAGATGAACGACGGCGCGTTCGAGCAGATCGACGCCTGGGGCATGCTCTACGCCTCGGACGGACGCGGCCACGGCCCGTACCGGCCGGTCGTCGCGGGCCGCACGCTCGCGCATGTGCAGATGCCCACCACGCTGCCCACGCTCGACGAGGTGCTCGGCCTCGACGGCATCGACGAATCGAACGTCGCCGCCCACCTGCTCAAGCTGACCGAGCAGAATCCGCACGATCAGGTGTTCACGCTGCACGCCGAGCTCGAAGGCCAGAAGCTCGCGCCGATCTTCGAGCAGTTGCTCGCCGGCTGGCGCGCGCAAGGTCATACGTTCGCCACCATGGGCGACTATCATGCCGCGCTGGATTTCGATTCGCTGCCATCGTACCCTGTCACGTGGGGCGAAATTCCCGGCCGCTCCGGCGAGCTGATCGTCCAGCCCGACTGAACCGCCCCCGCCTTCGATACCCCTTCCGCTCGGCATGGCGCACGCACGCGCCGTGCCGCCGATAACAACAGGAGAAATTCCGTGTCCGTCGAAATCGATCGTCCAATTCCCGATTTCACCGCGCCGGCAACGGGTGGCGACTTCACGTTGTCCGCGCTGAACGGCAAGAAGCTCGTGCTGTATTTCTATCCGAAGGACAACACGCCGGGCTGCACGACCGAAGGCCTGCAATTCCGCGATCTGTATCCGAAATTCAAGAAGGCCGGCGCGGAGATCGTCGGCGTGTCGCGCGACAGCCTGCGCTCGCATGACAATTTCAAGACCAAGCTCGAACTGCCGTTTCCGCTGATTTCGGATCCCGAAGAAACGCTCTGCGCGCTGTTCGGCGTCATGAAAATGAAGAAAATGTATGGCAAGGAAGTGCGCGGAATCGAGCGCTCGACCTTCCTGATCGACGCCGCCGGCGTGCTTCGCCAGGAGTGGCGCGGCATCAAGGTGCCGGGCCATGTCGACGAGGTGCTCGGCGCTGTACAAGCGCTTTGAGGCGGGTTATATTGGGCCGCAATGAATGCCCGTCAGCCCACTCTTTTTCGTAGCTGTGCAGGCGGTCAGCGCGAGGGTCGCTGGCCCGTGAGGTGCGCCGCTACGCTGCAAGAATCCGAGCCGCTTGTCCCTGTTCGGGGGAAGCGGCTTTTTTCATGGCCGCTCGCGGCACGCACCGTCCGTCGCGACACTTCCGCCAAGGAGCTGATCGAAAAATAGGCGAACCGGCGTTTTGACACTCCTTTGCGCCACGCCGCGCAAACTGCACGCCACGCGTGACAGGATGCGAACCGCGGCGCATTCCAAGCGACACGATTCCTCCCGAGGGACACCATGCCTTTGCCTACTCCTCCCAGCAAGCTCGGCAGCCTGCTGCCGCCCGATGAATACAAGGTGAAAGCGCGCACGACCCGCACCCCTGCGACGCCCCCCGCCCACCAGGGCTCGCCCCCCCCCCCCCCCCCGCCCCCCCCCGCCCCCCCCCCCCCCCCCCCCCCCGCCCCCCGCCCCCCCCCCCCCCCCCCCCCCCCCCCCCCCCCCCCCCCCCCCCCCCCCCCCCCCCCCCCCCCCCCCCCCCCCCCCCCCCCCCCCCCCCCCC
>NZ_JAAGPF010000111.1 GCF_017104645.1 Burkholderia sp. Ac-20379 | reverse complement strand
TAGTGGTATTACGCATGAATGCTATACACAAGATAATGAAGAAAAATTATCGACAGGAGATGATGTAAGCTCAGAACAAACGCATCGAGGAATACTGAACAGGACGTGTCGAAGATAGGAGCAGAAATTCATGTTGGCGGAGACATACTGTTCATTTGTTGTATTCAAAGACTTCTTTGCCTATTTTCATAAATTCAAAAATGAACTGCACATATTCTCTTTTTTTTTTTTTTACT
>NZ_JAAGPF010000110.1 GCF_017104645.1 Burkholderia sp. Ac-20379 | reverse complement strand
GGGCGGGCACGGCGTCGGTGGGCGCGACCGCGGCCACGGCGTCGTCCGCGTCGAGCGCGGCGGCCGTTTCCACCGATTCGGCGCGCAATGCCGCGCTCAACGCCATCGCGGCCACCGGCAAGTCGGGCGGCACGTCGTCGGGCGAGGCGGTGTCCACCTCGAAATCCACGATGATCCCGCTGTCGGCGATCGCCAGCTTCGGGCCCGGCACCACGCCGATCGCGATCAATCACGAAGGCCCGTTCGTGGCCGTGACGATCTCGTTCAACCTGCCGCCCGGCGCGGCGCTGTCCGACGCGCGGCGCGTGATCTACCAAACCATGGCCGACATCGGCATGCCGGCCAGCATCAACGGCGCGTTCGCCGGCACCGCCGAGGAGTTCGAGAAGGCGCTGGAGGATCAGTTGCTGCTGATCGTCGCCGCGCTGGCGGCGATCTACATCGTGCTCGGCATCCTGTACGAAAGCTACGTTCACCCGATTACGATTCTTTCAACGCTGCCGTCCGCCGGCGTGGGCGCGTTGCTCGCGCTGCTCGTGTCCGGCACCGAGTTCGACATCATCGGGCTGATCGGTATCTTCCTGCTGATCGGCATCGTCAAGAAGAACGCGATCATGATGATCGACTACGCGATCGTGGCGGTGCGGCACGGCAAGACGCCGTTCGACGCGATCCACGAGGCGTGCCGGCTGCGTTTCCGTCCGATCCTGATGACCACGCTGGCCGCGTTGTTCGGCGTGCTGCCGCTGATCTTCGGGCACGGCGACGGCGCCGAGCTGCGCGCGCCGCTCGGCATCACGCTGGTGGGGGGCTTGATCGTGTCGCAGGTGCTGACGCTGTACACCACGCCGGTCGTCTATCTGTACATGGATCGGCTGCGCACGCGGGCCGAACGGCGCCGCGCGCGTCGCGCCGGCTTGCCGCCGCCGGCCGGTGCGTAGCAGAATGCATTGCACGACAGCCTGGCCCGGCTGCCGGCCCTGACCGGCACGACCCCACAAGCTCAAGGAGGCGCGATGCGCGATCCCGAGATTCGGCATTTTTCGCTGTACGACCTGATGGATCCGGCGCAGCGCGCCGATCCGTATCCGTGGTATCGCCGGTTGCGCGACAGCGGGTCGGTCCACCACGACGAGCGCGTGGACAGCCTGCTCGTGTCGCACTACGAGGACATCGTGGCCGTGCTCGACGACCCGCGCTTCTCGGCGTCGCGGCTGAACCTGGCCGATGAAACCGATCCCGCCGCGCTCGACATCGGCAAGACGCTGGCCGACCAGATGCTGTTCCTCGATCCGCCGGATCACACGCGCCTGCGCAAGCTGTTCGCGAAGGCGTTCACGCCGCGCCGGCTCGACGCGTTCCGGCCGCGCATCGAGGCGCTGACGCACGATTGCCTGGCCGCATGCGCCGGGCGGCGCGCCGATTTCGTGACCGAGTTCGCCGTGCCGCTGCCCGTGATGGCGATTGCGCTCGTGCTCGGCGTGCCGGGCGAGGCGCGCGAGCAACTGCATGCGTGGTCGGTGGCGTTCGGCAGCATCATCAGCGGGCGGCCGATGATGCCCGACGAGGTGGCGGGCGTGCAGCGCAGCATCGCCGAGTTCCGCCGGTATTTCGCCGAACTGATCGCCGCGCGCCGCGCCGCGCCCCAGGACGACATGCTCAGCGATCTGGTGGCCGTCGAGGAGGCGGGCGACCGGCTCAACGAGGCCGAGCTGATCTCGAACCTGATTTTGTTATTGGCGGCCGGGCACGCCACCACAACCCACCTGCTCGGCAACGGCTTGCTGGCGTTGGCGAACGAGCGCGATCAGTGGCGGCGCTTCGTCGACGACCCGGCGCTGGCCGCGCCGCTCGTCAACGAGCTGCTGCGCTTCGACGCGCCGGTGCAGGTGACCGGGCGCGCGGCGAGCGAGGACATGGTGGTGGGGCGGCGGCGGGTGCCGAAAGGCACCTATCTGCATGTGCTGATCGGCTCGGGCAATCGCGACGAGCGCCAGTTCGCCGCGCCGGATCGGCTCGACATCGGGCGCCACGGCTCGCGCGTGCTGTCGTTCGGGCACGGGATTCATACCTGCCTCGGCGCGGTGCTGGCGCGGATCGAGGCGCAGATCGTGTTCACGGTGCTGGCGCAGCGTTACCCGGATTTCGAGGTGGATGCGTCGCGCGTGGAGCGTACCAACAGCATCGCGTTTCGCGGGGTGCGGTGTTTGCCGGTGGTGTTGAAGTAGGGGCGTTCTAGAGGATCCTCGGCACGTCGCCGCGCTTGCGGCGCCGGCGCAGCGAGACGGACAAGGTCGGGACATCGAACCATTGGCGGGCCGCAAGCCGCACGGCCCGGTCGAACGATTCGTCCTCGACGGTATATCGCTCGTCGACCGTGATCAGCCAGCCGTCGCGGGTGCGCGTGCAGCACACCCGCTCCTCTTCCATCAGATCCGCGTACCAGCGCCAGATGCGCGCATCGTCGAGATTCGCGAGAGCGGCGGCGCGCAACCGGGCCAGTTCCATGTCAGTCGGCGGCATGCCGATCGTCCTCCCGTCGATATCGGTCGTTACCAGCCGAACTTGGCTTCGACGCCCACGTAATCGGCGTTGCGCGCGCCCAGCGCCCGAAGCGCGTCGCCGATCTCGAAATGCACCGCCTCCAGCGCCAGCGCCACGTTGTCGTTGACCAGCCAGTCGGCGCGCACCTGCGCATACATCCCCGTCCACAAGCTGCCCTTGCCGGCCGTGCCCGGCACCGCCGCCATGCCCTGGCCGTAGATGGCGTCCTGCGTGGTGGCCCGCCATTGGAACCCCAGCGCCGTCAGCAACGTCACCTTCGGCGTGACCTTGAAGGTGACCGACGGCTTCACGTGGATCACGTTGCTGTAGCCCGTATAGCCCGCGAGCGTGAAGTAATAGCCGTTCGGGAACAGCGGGTTGAACGTGCCGACGTGGCCGTCGCCGGGATGGCGGTCGCCCGATGCGCCGTCGACCTGCAGCCCGATGCGCGGCGTGCCCGGCAGCGTCGGGAATGTATAGCCGCCCAGTGCGCCGAACGCCCACGCGCCGATCGTGCTCGCGCCCACATGCCCGGTCTGCCCCATTGCTTCGATATCCCAATCGAACGGCGCGGCCTTGCCGGCGTAACGGGCGTCGAACACGTCGCGCCGCTCGTTGCCCCTGGCGTCGATGAAGCTCGCGCCGTCGCGCTCGTAGCGCGACCAGTAGGCGGACAGATCGCCGGGGCCGAACCCGGCGCGCTCCACGCGAACGCCGCTGAACTTCAGATGACGGTTCGACGTGTCGTTGAACGTATCCACGTCGCGATACTGCACGGGGCGCGTCAGATAGCCGATGAAGCGCCACGGGCCGATCTCGTAGTCGCCCCACAGCCCGTCGAAGGCCTGGCGCACGTTCGGGCCGTCGCGTGCGGCGATGAAGCGCTGCAAGTCGAACGCCATTTCCTGCCGGCCGATGCGCGCCTTTACGGTGCCGGCGCCCAGTTGCCCGACATAGGCGACGAACGCCTGTTCGACGTCGAGCGGATTTTTGTCGACCGGCGACACGGCGTTCTTGCCGAACGCGCGCGCGTCTTCCAGTTGCACGAACGCCTGTACGTGCTCGCCGAAGCGCGCATCGGCATGCACCTGCGTGCGTTGAATCAGCCAACTGTCCTGACGCGCGCCGCCGAGACCGAACAACGGCGTGTTGTTCAGCTCGAAGCGCTCGCGCAGGTTCGCGCCGAGCGATACGTACCACGAAGGATCGGCGCCGAGCGGGAGGTACTTCAGCCCGTCGAGCGGGCGGCGCGGCAGGCACGGGTCCGCCAGCGCGCCCCAGTTTTCCTGCCAGCGGTTGAACGACGGAACCGGCCGCTTTGCCGTGCAGGTTTCCGCGGCGTCCGCGGTGTCGGCGCGCGCGGCGTTCGCGCCGCTCAACAGCACGCCGGCCATTGCGACGATACCGGCGGCTTTCTCGATACGACGCGCGCGCGGCGGGGTTGGCATCATGAAGGCGTCCTCGATGGAGGGCGGCACGCGGGCCGCCTCAGGCATGGGGGGAATCGGGAGACGGCGCATCGCCGGTGGTGAACGCGAGTGCGGCCAACGCGAGCGCCGGGGCGAGCAGCGCCCAGAAACCGATGTGCCGCCAGCCGAGCGCACCGGCTGCCGCGCCGAGCGCGAACGCCGCGATGGCCGGCAGCATCTTCGCGAAGCGGGCCCGTGCGGTGCGGCGCACGGCCTCGGGCGCGCCGGGCGACAGCAGATCCACCGCGTCGAGGATCGCCTGCGTGACGTTGCCGGTCATCACGGTGTTCGGCACGCCGGGCCGCCCGATCAGGCGCGGATGCGCGTTCTGCACGCCCATCGCGAACGCGCCGAGCATGCCGGCCGCCACCACGGCGAACCCATCGGGCGCGGCCACTGGCGATGCCGCCACGCCGGCCAGGCAGAAGCCCAGCATCAGCGCGGCCTGCGCCGCATGCAGCAGCCGCGCGCCGTGGCGCACGTGATGGCGCGGCAGCGCGCGCACCAGGAGGCTGCTGCCCGCGACGCCGGCCACGAACGCGGGAAACACCGCGAGCTTGAGCAGGATGCCCTGCCCGTAGCCGCCGGCGCCCGCGCCGATCAGCACGAAGTTGCCGGTCACGTGCGCGGTGAACAGCCCGTACAGCGCCACGAAACTGAGCGTGTCGACGAAGCCGGCGATCGCCGCGAGCAGCGTGTCCTCGCTCTTCATTTCGCCGCGGCGGCGTGGATCTCGGCGATATAGCCGCCCGGGAACTGCACGATCACGGCGTCGCGGCCGTCGGACGCGAAGCGCGGCACCAGCGTCTTCACGCCGGCGGCCTCGGCCTTCTGCAGCGTCGCGTCGAGATCGGCCACTTCGTAGCCGGTCATCTCGTGCCCGAACGGGTAGGGCAGGTGGCCGTCGGTGACGAGCACGGTCATCTTGCCGAAACCCGATTCGAGGCGGATGCGGCGATACGTGTCGCCGGGGCGGCCGATCTCGACGCCGGGCGCATGGCGCACGTCGGACACCACCTTGCCGTGCGAGAACGCCACGAAATCGCGCACCAGCTTGTCGGCGCTTTGCGGCGATACGTACACGCGGTTCTCGGGCACGGTTTGCAGCGGCGCGTAGTTCGGTGCTTCGGTATGCCAATAAAGCTGCATGTTCACGCCGCCCGGCCATGCGATCACGGCGTCGCGGCCGATCGGATCGGGGAACGTGTCGACGATCACGTCCGCGCCGTGCGCGCGCGCCGATTTCACGGCGGCGTCCATGTCGGTCACGAGGTAGCCGGTGCGCTCGGCGCCGAACGGATGCGGCACGGGCGTCTTGAAGCCGAACACGGAGATCGAGCCAGACGGCGTGAACACGAGCTGCGACATCGTCTGGCTCGGCGTGGGCGTGACCTGGAACACGCCCTGCTTCGACTTGCTGCCGCCGAACGTGGCCACGAAGCTGTCGGTGAAGCGGTCGAAATCCTCGGGGGCGACGTACACGTGCGTGGTGTCGTATTGCGGGCCGACGGCGAGCGTGGCGGCGGCCGGGGCCGTGCCCGACGACGCCTTGGCATACGCGGCCGGCGCGGCGGCCGTTGCGGCGGCGATCGCCAGGGCCAGCAAGGTGGAACGAATCGTGATCATGTTCGGTAATCCTGTTGGTGTGAAGTCCGTATCGAAACGCGGCGCGGGCTCAGGCGCGCGGCCTGCCGCCGAGCGCATCGCGGTTGTCGAGGCCATCGAGCCGCGTGGCGAGCGCCAGCGCCGCGATCAGCCCGAGGTGTTCGAAGAAACTGTTGAAGGCCATGAAGCGGGCGGCGCCCGTCAGGTTCCAGAAATCGTTGGCCACGGCCATCGCGACAAGCGTGAGCATTGCGAGGCCGCCCGCGCCGAGCCAGGCGAAGCGGCGCACGACGATGCACAGCGAGCCGCCGATCTCCACGACGATCGCGAGCGCGGCCCACAACGCGGCCGGTTGCAGGCCGAAATGCGCCTGCTCGGCCACGGCGTCGCTGAAATGCAGCAGCTTGTCGATGCCGCCGACCAGATAGGCGGACACCAGCGCCAGGCGCAGCAGCGGCGCGGCCCACGGCCACGCCAGCAGCGCGCTCACCCAGCGCGGGTTGCCGGAAAGACGCGACGCGCGCATCTCAGATCGCCCAGCACGCGCAGCCGAACGCGCCCCAGAACGCCTTGGCGTCCGAGGTCGGCAGTTCGCGGCCCCACGCGTTCGCGTGCGCGTGGCCATGCAGCGTGCAGGCCACGGCGCAGCCGCATTGCGCGGCGGCCTGCGCCGCCCGTTGCAGCGGCGCGCCCGCGCGCTGCGTGGCGCCCCAGCCGCCATAGCCGCCGTATTCGCGTACCGGCGACCAATCGGGCATGGCCGGCGGAATCGGCAGATCGTGTTCCGAGAACGGCCCGGCGCCCCACACGATGCGCCCGCCCACCACGGTCAGCAGCGCGCTGGTGCCGGCGATGTCGTCCTCGGCGCATGCGAAGAAATCGCGGTCGGGCACCATCAGGTCGGCCAGTTGGCCCACGGCGATGCGGCCTTTCTTGCCTTCCTCGTTCGAGAACCACGTCACGTATTCGGTCCACATGCGCAGCGCGGTGTCGCGATCGAGCAGGCTGCGTTGCGGATAGAGGCGCAGGCCGCCGATCGTCTTGCCGGTCACGAGCCACGACAGCGATACCCACGGGTTGTAGGAGGCCACGCGCGTGGCGTCGGTGCCGGCCGATACCTTCAGGCCTTTTTCCAGCATCCGCTTGACGGGCGGCGTGGCTTCGGCCGCCTGCGCGCCGTAGCGTTCGACGAAGTATTCGCCCTGATAGGCCATGCGGTGCTGCACGGCCACGCCGCCGCCGAGCGCGGCGATGCGATCCATCGAGCGTTCGGAAATCGTTTCGGCGTGGTCGAAGAACCAGTTGATGCCGTCGAGCGGAATCTCTTCGTTGACCTTCTCGAACACGTCGAGCGCGCGGCTGATCGTTTCGTCGTAGGTGGCGTGCAGCCGCCACGGCCAGCGGTTCTGCGCGAGCACGCGCACCACGCCTTCGAGTTCGCCTTCCATTTCGGGCGGCAGCTCGGGGCGCGCGACGCGGAAATCCTCGAAGTCGGCCGCCGAGAACACCAGCATTTCGCCCGCGCCGTTGTGACGGAAATAGTCGCTGCCGTCGTGATAGGTGACGGACTGCGTCCAGTTCACGAAATCTTCCTTCTCGGCCTTCGGCTTCTGCGTGAACAGGTTGTAGGCGATGCGCACCGTCATCTCGTTCGCGTCGTGCAGTTTGCGCATCACTTCGTAATCGTCGGGGTAATTCTGCGAGCCGCCGCCGGCGTCGATCGCGCCCGTCACGCCGAGCCGGTTCAGCTCGCGCATGAAGTGGCGCGTCGAGTTGTACTGATACTCGATCGGCAGCTTCGGGCCCTTGGCGAGCGTGGCGTAGAGGATCGTCGCGTTCGGGTTGGCGAGCAGCAGGCCGGTGGGGTTGCCGGTTGCGTCGCGCAGGATCGTGCCGCCCGGCGGCTCCGGCGTGTCCTTCGTGTAGCCCACCACGCGCAGCGCGGCGGCGTTGAGCAGCGCGCGGTCGTACAGGTGGAGGATGAACACGGGCGTGTCGGGCGCGGCGGCGTTCAGCTCGTCGATGGTCGGCAGGCGCTTCTCGGCGAACTGATGTTCGGTGAAGCCGCCCACCACGCGCACCCATTGCGGCGCGGGCGTGACGGCCACCTGGCGGCGCAGCATTTCCATGGCCAGCGCGAGCGACGGCACGCCGTCCCAGCGCAGCTCCATGTTGTAGTTGAGGCCGCCGCGAATCAGGTGCAGGTGGTTGTCGATGAGGCCGGGCAGCGCCGGGCGGCCTTGCAGATCCACCACGCGCGTGGCGCTGCCGGCGAGCGGCACGATGTCGGCGTCGTCGCCCACGGCGACGAAACGGCCGTCGGTAATGGCGACGGCGCGCGCGATCGGGTTCGCGCGATCCAGCGTGGTGATCCGGCCGTTGTGCAGGATCAGGTCGGGTTGCTTCGTGACGGTGTTCACGGGCGTTTCCTTTTCGAAGAAGCGACGGAGCGGGAAGGGCGATGCGAGGAAGGGCGCGCGCTTACGCGCCTAGCCAGAGCCGCACGGCGGGCAGGGCCTGCGAGCCGATCACCATGCCGAGCAGGCCGACCAGCGCGATCAGCGGCGGCGCGGGGGAGCGCACGCGGATCGCGCTGTAGATCACGCCGACCAAAGCGCCCGCGCCGAGCGAGACGAGATAATTTTCCATGCGCTCGACCTCCCGATCGAATTAGAATCCGGGCGCTGCATCCGGATCCGCGTCGCGGCGATCCGCTGCCGCGACTGAAAATTGATTAACATTCCTTAGCGTCGGATTCGGCGCCTGGATCCCCACTATCTCCGACCCCACCATGCCAGCCCTACCCGATCTCGAAGCCTGGGCGATCTTCGCCCGCGTCGTCGAAACCGGCTCGTTCGCCAGGACGGCGAACCTGCTCGGCATTTCGCAGCCCACCGTGTCGAAGGCCATCGCGCGCCTCGAACAGCGGCTCGGCACGATGCTGCTGTACCGCACCTCGCGCAAGCTCTCGCTGACGCCCACCGGCGAACTGCTCAGCGACCGCGCGCTGCAACTGCTGGCCGACGCGGAGAGCCTCGAGAACGAAGCGTCCTCGCACGCGCTCGAACCGCACGGCGTGGTGCGCCTGAACGCACCGATGTCGTTCGGGCTGCGCCATCTCGCGCCGGTGCTGCCGGCGTTTCTCGAGCGCTACCCGAAGGTCGACGTCGATCTCGTGCTGACCGACAACCTCGTCGATATCGTGTCGAGCGGCTGCGACGTCGCGATCCGCATTGCCGATCTGACCGATTCGTCGTTGCGCGCGCGCCGCCTGTGCGCGGTGCGCCGGCCGCTCGTCGCGTCGCCCGAATACCTGGCGCGCCACGGCCGCCCCGAGCACCCGCGCGAGCTCGAGCATCACCTCAGCATGATCTACACGAACCTGCCGTCGCCCGATTTCTGGCGCTTCCGTCACGCCGAAACGGGCGAGGAGTGCGCGGTGCCGGTGCGTGGCCGCATGCGCACCAACAATGCCGACGTGATCGTGCCGGCGCTGCTCGACGGGCAGGGCATCGCGCTGCAGCCCGAGTTTCTCGTGTGGGATGCGCTCAAGAGCGGCGCGCTCGAACGCATCATGTGCGACTGGCGCATCGCCGACATCAACGTCAATCTGGTCACGCCGCCCGGCATGCTGCGCGCCGCGCGCGTGAAGGTGCTGCTCGATTTCCTCGTGGAGCACCTGGCGCATTCGCCGTGGGCCGTGTCGGAATCCTGATCGATGCAATGCGGGCCGCGCCGGCGGTTCGGCGCGGCCCGTGTGCTTACTTCGCGGGCACCGGCGCGAGGATCTCGTGCGGCACGGCCGTGCGCTGCTGCGCCTTGTGCACCATCGTGTAGGCGTAGTCCACGCCGAGGCCGTACGCGCCCGAATGTTCCTTGGCGATCGCCATCACGGCGTCGTAGGTTTCGCGGCGTGCCCAATCGCGTTGCCATTCGAGCATCACCTGCTGCCAGGTCACCGGCACCACGCCGGCCTGGATCATGCGTTGCATCGCGTAGTCGTGCGCGTCCTGCGAGGTGCCGCCCGATGCATCCGCCACCATGTAGATCTCGTAGCCGCCTTCGAGCATCGCGCACAGCGCGAACGTGGTGTTGCAGACTTCCGTCCACAGGCCCGACACGATCACCTTCTTGCGGCCGTTCGCGGCCAGCGCGTCGCGCACCTTCTGGTCGTCCCACGAATTCATCGAGGTGCGTTCGAGCAGCGGATGATCGGGGAACACGTCAAGCAGTTCGGGGTACGTATAACCGGAGAAGCTTTGCGATTCGACCGTGGTGATGGTGGTGGGAATGTCGAATACCTTGGCGGCCTTGGCGAGCGCCACCACGTTGTTCTTCAGCGCTTGACGGTCGATCGACTGCACGCCGAACGCCATTTGCGGCTGCTGGTCGATGATGATCAGCTGGCTGTTGTGCGGGGTGAGAACTTCAAGCTTCGAATCGCTCATGACGTGTCGTCCTTGGATGGGTAGATCAGGGCGGCGCACCATGCGGCGCGACCGAAAGGGTTGCATCGGGTTGCGTCGAACCGCTGTGCGATCCAACGCCATTTATTTGACACGGAATCGCGGCGCCGAGAAATCCAAGAAACGGAATCGGATCCATTCCAAAAACAGCGTCTGAAATACCGGGGTGCGCGCTTTTGTTCTTCTTGCAAACCCGTTAGGCTGGCGGGCAATTCGCCGGGTGCATTCGCTCGCCGGCCCACTTTCGACGGGAGCCGAACCATGAAGGCTTATGTGTTGTCCCTGCTGGCCGGCGTGTTGGCCGGCGTCGTGTATGGCGCGATCGGCGTGCAGTCGCCCGCGCCGCCCATCATCGCGTTGCTGGGCCTGCTCGGCATGCTGGCCGGCGAGCAGATCCTGCCGCTGGTGAAGCGCATGGTGGCGGGGCACCGCTTGCCGGCCGCGTGGCGCGAGGCGAAGTGCGGCCAGCACATGTTCGGTTCGCTGCCGGGCGGCGCACGGGTGGAGCCGGCCGCCAAGGGGCGCAACGCCTGAGAGGGTTGCGCGTGCAACGACATCGGCGATGTGCGCGCGACGATACGATCGGGGCATGGCCGGATGCGATTGGCGCGATCGCCTGCAAACTTGGCGGGTGTGCCCATAGGCCCGGCGCGCGGGCGCGGCTAGACTGAGCCATCGGGCGGGCTGCGTCAGGCGGCCTGCCGCGCACCGGAGCCGATCCATGACCGAACCGTCCCGCATCACGCAGCATTACGAACAGGCTGCGCCCAGCCTCGTCGAACGCCTTCGCGCCGCGCTCGCCGCGGCCGGCTTCGACGACACCCAGGCACTGAGCCCGGCCGATCTCGCGCCGCTCGACCAATTCCACTCGCGCGGGCTCGACGCCACGCGCGAGCTGGCCGGCCTGCTCGCGCTCGACGGCAGCCAGCGCGTGCTCGATATCGGCTCGGGGCTGGGCGGCCCGTCCCGCTACTTGGCTTCGACCTTCGGCTGCCACGTCGAGGGCATCGATCTTTCGTCATCCTATGTGGACGCGGCGCAGTTTCTCGCCGGGAAAACCGGGCTGGGCGACCTCACGCATTACCGGCAGGGCAACGCGCTGGCGTTGCCGTTCGAAGACGGCGCGTTCGATATCGCGTGGACTCAACACGTCGCCATGAACATCGCCGATCGCGACACGCTCTATCGCGAGGCGCATCGCGTGCTGCGCCCCGGCGGCCGCTTCGCGATCTTCGACGTGGTGGCCGTATCCGGCGAACCGCTGCATTTCCCGGTGCCGTGGGCCGCCGATGCCGATTCGAGTTTTCTCGTGACGCCCGAGCGAATGCGCGGCGTGCTCGAAGCGCAGGGCTTTGCCGTGCAGTCGTGGGTGGATTCGAGCGAGGCGGCGCTCACGTGGTTCGAGGCGCGCGCGAAGCGTCAGGCGCAGATGGCGAGCCCGCCGCCGCTGGGCCTGCATCTCGTGATGGGGCCGGGTTTTCGCGACATGACGGGCAATCTCGCGCGCAACCTGCGCGAAGGGCGCGCCGGGCTGATTCAGGCGGTGTTGAGCAAGGCCTGACACGCCGCGCGGCCCGGCCGATGCCGTGCCGCGCGGTCGGCAGGATACCTTACTTACCCTGAATCAGCATGCCCAGCGGCGCGAGCGGGCCGAGCGGGATGAATTCGTACTGCGCGTAGCCGTCCTGAACAAGCGGCAGCGAATCGGTGGCGGCCCGCGCGGCGTCCAGCGATTCTGCATCCATCAGAAACACCACGCCCGGCTTGTCCTGCCGATACCAGAACTGATCGATCTTGCTGTCCAGATAGAGCTTCAGCGTGGCGGGCACTTCGCGCGGCATGACCTCGGCACGTTGCTCGGGCGTGATCGGCTTGACGATGTTGGCGATGGCGAGGACTTTCATTGAGGACTCCGGTTCGACGAGTGAGGGGAATCGCGACGTGCGACGGAGTCCAGTGTAGGGATCGGCAGGATCAAAGGGTACGGTCATAAACGCCAACTTTAGCGACGTTTACGCCTAATGTGCCATAGCCGTTTTGTTCGAAACTGGTGCACCCGCCGGCGAGCCGTTATTTTGAATCCGGCATGCCGGCGCCCAGTGGCGCATCGGCTTTCAATATTATTTCGCGTGAAGCGGATTGGCGAACTTGCGATGCCGAAAACGGCGGAGAATATCGAACCGATGGACGATGTGGCGTGTCTAAAATGAAATGAAATTCGAAGCGAGAGGGAATGACTATGGCCTTCGCCATTCCCTCCCTGGGCCCCACGACCTCACCAGCTTGCCCCCTAAGCGATCAGAAAGACCAAGCCTGGCGCGTTGCTTGGGCGCAATCCTACCAACTCCTTGCAAGGCTGTCGCGATTATTTGACGGTATTTGTCTTATTCTCGGTCGATGAAATCCAGGTAATCGATTTCATGTTTTTGATATGGAAATCGGCGTGTGTGTTGCATTAACGCGTTGCGCTACCGTTTAATGCTCGGCTATATCGATAATGGCCTGATTCGGCATATTTTCCTTTTTATTGGCGGTGATTATCGTTTCGAGAGGAAAATTTTTCCGATGCGATTGCGGCCCAGGGCCGGCGCCCGGTGATAAACCCTGTTTATCACGGTGAAAATTCCCGCATCTTATCCGGCGAGATTTGGCTGGCTATAGTGCGCGCCAGATCCCCCCACCTGCCGCGCAGGCCGCTTCGACGGCGCGCGGCGCCCCGGAGCCGCCTCGATGAGCACCCCCACCGCGAACCGTTACACCGAAATCCCCGACCTCGCCGACGACGTCCCCGACCTGCTCGCAATCCGCCATCACATTCACCGTCATCCCGAACTGGCGTTCGAGGAAGTGGCGACCGCCGCGCTGGTGGCCGACAAGCTCGAAAGCTGGGGCTGGCAGGTCGCGCGCGGCGTGGGCGAGACGGGCGTGGTGGGCACGCTGACGGTGGGCGAAGGCACGCGCCGCATCGGCATCCGCGCCGACATGGATGCGCTGCCGATCCTCGAAGCCACCGGCCTGCCCTATGCGAGCGAGACGCACGGCAAGATGCACGCGTGCGGCCACGACGGCCACACCACCATGCTGCTTGGCGCGGCGCGCCAGCTTGCGCGCACCCGCAACTTCTCGGGCACCGTGCACCTGTATTTCCAGCCGGCCGAGGAGAAGGGCGTGGACAGCGGCGCGCAACGCATGATCGCCGACGGCCTGTTCGAGCGCTTCCCGTGCGATGCGGTGTTCGGCATGCACAACCATCCGGGCGCGGAACCGGGCCGGTTCCTGATGCGGCGCGGCGCGTTCATGGCGGCGGGCGATCGCGTCGTGATCGAGATCGAAGGCGTGGGCGGCCACGCGGCGCGCCCGCACCTGACGGTCGATGCGGTGGTGGTGACGGCCAGCATCGTGATGGCGCTGCAAACCATCGTGGCGCGCAACGTCGATCCGGCGCAGTCGGCCGTGGTCACGATCGGCGTCATGCAAGCCGGCACCGCGAGCAACGTGATCCCGCAGCGCGCGCGGCTCGAACTGAGCGTCCGTTCGTTCAGCGAAACGGTGCGCGCGCAACTGAAGCGGCGCATCACCGAGATCGCCGAAGGGCAGGCGGCCAGCTACGGCGCGACGGCGCACGTCGATTACATCGAAGGCTATCCGGTCGTCGTCAATTCGGATGCCGAAACCGATTTCGCCGCGCAGGTGGCGAAGGAACTGGTGGGCGAGGACAACGTGACGGAGCAGACCGCCCAGCTTATGGGCAGCGAGGATTTCGCCTACATGCTGCAGCAGCGCCCCGGCTCGTTCGTGCGCCTCGGCAACGGCGTGGGCGAGGACGGCTGCATGGTCCACAACCCGCACTACGACTTCAACGATCACAACCTGCCGATCGGCGCGGCGTACTGGACGCGGCTGGTCGAGCGCTATCTGGCAGGTTGAACGCAGGTTTGCCGGTCCCTATCAGGAGCTTTCTCATGCACGACGAACGGCTTGCGTTGTCCCTCGAAGAATCCCCGGCCGTGTCCGCTGCCCCGGCGCTGTCGGCGCGCGGCGCGGTGGTGGCGGCCGTGATCGGCAATTGGCTGGAATTCTTCGATTTCACGGTGTACGGATTTTTCGCTGTCCTGATCGGCAAGCTGTATTTTCCGGCCGGCGACGCGACCACCTCGCTGCTGCTGTCGGTGGCGACCTTCGCGGCAGGCTTCTTCACGCGGCCGCTCGGCAGCGTGCTGCTGGGCGTCTACGCCGACCGGCGCGGGCGCAAGGCCGCGCTGAACCTGACGATCATGCTGATGGCGGCCGGCACCGGCCTGATCGCGATCACGCCCACCTACGCGCAGATCGGCGTGTGTGCGCCGCTGCTGATCGTGTTCGCACGGCTGCTGCAAGGCTTCTCGCAGGGCGGCGAATTCGGCGCGGCCACCTCCACGCTGCTGGAGCAGGGCGACGCCGCGCGGCGCGGCTTTCGCGCCAGTTGGCAACTGGCCACGCAGGGCGGCGCGGCGTTGATGGGATCGGGCCTCGCGGCGCTGCTGTCGAACGCGCTGAGCAAGGACGCGCTGGAAAGCTGGGGCTGGCGCGTGCCGTTCGTGGTGGGTTTGGCGATCGCGCCGGTGGGCATGCTGCTGCGCCGCCGGCTCGCCGAGGAGCCGGCCGGCGGTTCGCATGCGATCGACGGCGGCGTGCTGCGCGAGTTGTTCACGCAACACGCGCGCACGGTGCTGCTGATCACGCTGACGGTGATGGGCGGCACTGTCTCCACCTACATCCTCACGTTCTACATGCCGACCTATGCGATTCACACGCTGGGCCTGCCGATGAAGCTGTCGATGTTCGTCGGCGTGGCGTCGAGCTGCGTGATCCTCGTGATGTGTCCGGTATTCGGTTGGTTGTCCGACAGGATCGGCAGCCGCAAGCTGCCGATCTTCATCGGGCGCGGCGCATTGGTGCTGCTGCTGTTTCCGGCCTTCATGCTGATGAACCGCTTCCCCACGCTGCCGGTGGTGATGCCGATCACGGCGCTGCTGTTGCTGTGCTTCTCGATGGGCTCGGCCTCCGAATTCGCGCTGATGTGCGAATCGTTCCCGCGGCGGATTCGCGCCACCGGCATTTCGATCGCCTATGCGCTGGCCGTCACGATCTTCGGCGGCACCGCGCAACTGGTCGCCACCTGGCTGGTGCGCGTGACCGGCTACAAGCTCGCGCCGGCGGCCTACGTGGCCGTGTGCGTGGTGCTGTCGCTGATCGCCGTGTCGATGCTGCGCGATACCGCGAAGCGCGCCGAAGCGTAGGGGGCGCGCATCCGGATAGAATCGTCGACTTCTCTCCCGCTCCGGCCTGCCGACGATGATCACGATCCGCCCCATCACCCCCGACGATTTCGACCGCTTCTGGCCGGTTTTCCAGGCGATCGCCGAGGCCCAGGAAACCTACGCCTACGATCCGGCCGTCACGAAAGATGCGGCGCGCGCGTTGTGGATCGACCTGCCGCTGCACACGTTCGTCGCCGAAGAGGACGGTGAACTGCTCGGCTCGTACTACCTGAAGCCGAACGCCGCCGGCCCGGGCGCGCATGTCTGCAACTGCGGCTACATGGTCGCGCCGGCCGCGCGCGGCAAGGGCGTGGCGCAGCGCATGTGCGAGCACTCGCTGCAGGTGGCGCGCGATGCGGGCTTCCTGGCGATGCAGTTCAACTCGGTGGTGGCGGCCAACACGGTGGCCGTGGCGCTGTGGAAGAAGATGGGCTTCGAGATCGTCGGCACGCTGCCGCGCGCCTATCGCCACCGCACGCTGGGCCTCGTCGATTGCTACGTGATGTACCGCTGGCTCGGCGAAACCGCTGCCGCTTGACGTAGCGAAAGCCGCCGGCGCGCCCAAACGAAACGCGCCGCGCATCCCGAAGGATGCGCGGCGCGCGAGAATCGCTTTGCAAACCGAAGCAATGCGCTCGGCGGCGGCCGCCGATCAGGCCACCGAAGACGCCGACGGCGCGCCGAGCGGTGCATACCGCCCCGTGCCTTCCGGCCAGACCGTCAGGACATCGAAACCGTCGTCGGTCACGGCCACCATGTGCTCCCATTGCGCCGACAGCGAACGGTCGCGCGTCACGACGGTCCAGCCGTCGCCCAGTTGCTTGGTTTCCGCCTTGCCCGCGTTGAGCATCGGCTCGATCGTGAAGATCATGCCGGGCACCAGCTTCGTGCCGACGCCGGGCCGGCCGTAGTGCAGCACCTGCGGCTCGTCGTGATAGACGGTGCCGATGCCGTGCCCGCAGTATTCGCGCACGACGCTGAAGCCGGCCGCATGCGCGACGCTCTGGATCGCGTAGCCCACGTCGCCGAGCGTGGCGCCGGGCTTCACGGCCAGGATGCCGGCGCGCATCGCGTCATAGGTGGTGTCCACGAGGCGCTTGGCCAGCGGGTCCGGCTCGCCGACGAAATACATGCGGCTCGTGTCGCCGAACCAGCCGTCCTTGATCACGGCCACGTCGATGTTGATGATGTCGCCGGCCTCCAGCGTGTGCGCCGACGGAATGCCGTGACACACCACGTGATTGACCGACGCGCAGATCGTCTTCGGAAAGCCGTGATAGCCGATGTTGGCCGGGGTGGCCTTCTGCACGTTGACGATGAATTCGCGGCAGATCGTGTCGAGCTCGTCGGTGGTGACGCCGGGCTTCACGTGCTCGCCGATCATCTGCAGAACCTCGGCGGCCAGCTTGCCGGCCGCGCGCGATTGCTCGATTTCCGCCTGCGAGCGGAGCGGGATTTTCGGAAGGCGCGCCATCATGCCACCTGCTGTAACGGGGTGTCGTCCACCGCCGTCTGCGCTTCGGCGCGCAGCAGCATCTGACAGATTTCGCCGTACGTCAGCGTCGGGTTCAGCTCGGCCAGCATGCCCACGCGCAGCCAGTGCTCGGCCTGCGCGTTGATCGAGCGGCTCAGCGCGCCGCTCGTGCGGCGCAGCGAATCGTGCATCGATTCGGATATCTTGATGATTCCCATGATGTTGCCCTATATATACGAAATGTAGCTGTTTCGCATAATAGCAGGAATCGTGGGCGGTGCCAGCCCCTGGTGGGTCTCAACAACGATGTCCGCAATCCCGCCAAGTTGCCTCGAATAGGCGGCGATAGATTGATGGCTGCCTGGGAATTCATGTCATAAGAATCGGATTGAAGATAAATATTTAATATGCGAAATGTTTGCCATGGAAATTTTATTCCAATTCTCTAGATGAATTCATTGATTATGATTTGGCATTTTAATTGATCGTGTCCGATGCTTGATGGCGATATGCTCCATGTAGGCGTTTTTTTGTCATGAGATTGCCTTAATTTTTCAGCAGGTACTTCGGAATCTGTCGGTCGGATAACCTGTTTCCGGCCAAGAAATTCGTCGCTGATCCCTTTGTAACAAGGGTGTAAGACAAGATAGGCAACGCTGTAATTGGTTTGAAAATTCCGTAGCTGTGGCAATGCGAGGCAGGGTATTATCGATTCGAATATAAATTTAATAATAAGCAAATACTTAATACCGTCGGAACAACCGTGACCGAATGGAGACCATATGATGCTGTATAAAACAGTAGGGGCGATTGCGCTGGTTGGCATATTGGCGGCTGGATGTTCGACCGACGGCGAAGTGAGCCGAAAATGGTCGAGCAATATGCGCGAACTCGGTATTTATCCGATCTTTCCGCCCAGCGCGGATTACCGCGTTGGCGACATCAGGACGCTTCCGCTTTGCGAGTTCGACGATCGAACCAGCCAATACCCGGGTATCGGCCTGCTGGCCGGCTCGCTCGAGCCGTTCCTGCTGGATAGATCGGCAGGGGGATCCGGCGTTGATCTGAGCAACAGCCTCGCGCAACGCAATGGCAGCCACGCCGCGCTGCCCGACTATCCGCAACCGTCCGGCGGCGCGAGCGGCGCCGGTGCGACATACGTCGCGGCAACCGCGCCCAGGGCGGGTTCGAACGAGCTTCCGCTGGCGCAGGTCGCGTTTCCGGGCTTTGTGAATGTCACGGCACATGGCGGGGCGATTTCCGCATTGTTTCCGGTCGGCAATTTTCCGTTGCCGATCGGAACGACCTTCTCGAGAAACGCTTCGGCAAACGTCAACATCAGCGTCGCCGATTCCTATTCGATGCCGGCCAGTTCGCTCCTGAAGTTGTTCGCGACCAAGTCGACCGACATCTTGCCGTCGCAACTGTTTTACGGAAGCAGTGCCTACGCGGGGCGGCCGTGCAACGGCAAACTGGTCGTGACGCTGATCAACGAGGTGTTCTACGGAAGAGTGTTCGACGTCACGCTCAACGAAGAGGCTTCGATGGCGCTCAGCAGTGCCGTCAAGAGAACGGTGTTGCAATCGGTGGACATGCCGATCGCCGCTGCGGTCGCGACTGCGGCATCCGGGCCGCAAGCCACCAGCGATGCGATCGCGGCCGCCAGGGATGCAGCCTCTTCCGCCGCATCCGGCATCGCTGCGAACCTGTGGAGCGGCGCCGCTTCGTCGGTCACGTTGCGACGCACGTATCAACAACCGATCGCCATCGGCTATCGAGGGGTTCGGTTGGTTTACCAGTGGAATGGATCGAGGGCCGAGATCGTCGGGGCCGTCGAATCCACCGGCGCGGGAAGCGCGGTTCCCACGGGTTCGCATAAAGGTGAGGCGCCTTGACCGGATCAACAATGGCCTTGGCATGACGAATGGAGGCGCGGCATGACGGCACCCGGAACAAAGCGAGATCGGTTCGCTGCGGGGTTCGAATCGGCTCGACGATACGGTGGGGGGGCTGCGTTCATTCGGCGAGCCGGATCGGTCGTTGTGGTATTCGCTTCGATCGCGACGGCATTACTTTCTTGCGATACCGCTTACGCCGGCAGTGAGCGCGATCGAAGTCTGGATCCCATCGACTACCCGCTCCCGAACGGCAAGCTCTCGACGCTCGAATCGGTCGCGCCGGAGGTTTCCAAACCGGCCGGCGGGCGTTGGTTTCCTCAGAAAGCACTCGGGCAGCCGTTCGATCTGATAACAAAGCACGTGTTTGACAGCGCGCTATTTTCAATACTGTTGAAGCGCTTGCACTACGACCAGTTGACGCTCCCAGGCACCGACGTGCCGGGCGCGTTTTCGGTTGACGACGGCAAGACTCGAATATTGGAAGCGCGTGAACTGGCCGCAAAACGGGCATCGGCGACGCGGCTGGGTGCTCCGTACGATTCGCTGGGCTTTCAGGAGGCCGTGTACTTGTACGGCAGCGGTACGGTGCCGAAATGCAGCGGCGTACTGGTGGAGCGTTCGTGGGTACTGACGTCGGCTCACTGTGTCGAAGCATGGCAGCGCGGCAGTGTTTTGGTGGTGAGCGTGAGTCGCACGCTCAAGGCGGGCTACGAAGCGGCAGGAAAGCGATGGAAAGCCGAAGTCGATCGCGTCGAGATTCCCGATACGTATCGACCATCGTCGGATTCGTGGGGAACGGTCGATATCGCGCAATACGACATCGGGCTCGCCCATCTCGATCAGCCGCTCGACATCGAGTCGAACACGACGTTGAGAGGCCCGGATACATTGCCCGCCGTGTTCAGGGCGGCCATTGCGAGCTTCGGCGCGAATCGCGATACGCGAACGGACGGCGCGGGCCCGTCGCTCGATGTCGGCTGGAGCAACGTGACGGCCACCTCGGGCTACCTGACGTTGGAGTCCATCGACGCGAACGCGCCCGGCACGACATCGGCAGGCATTTGCCCCGCCGATTCGGGCAGCGCGGTTTACCTGAACGGCAAGATCGATAACGGCATACCGGTGTGGTTGCCGAACGTCGGCGCGTTCGGCGCCAAGACGGAGCGCCGGCGCCTGGTGGGCATCGTCTCGCGTTACGCGTCTGTCGGCGGGCCGCCCCCTGCCGACCCCAGCGTTTGTCCATTGAAGAGCGTGGGTTATGCGACACGCCTTTCCGCCGATCGCCTCGATTGGATCTGCGCACGGGTTGCATCGGTGTGCAAATGAATCGCATCGATACGCGTGAAGCGCGGTTTCCGGATCGATTGGCTAACGCGGCGCGAGATACGAGCTCGCAAGGCATCGAGGCCGGCATGGCCGAGCGGCGGCCGAATTCGTAGCACCTGAATAGCGGAGCGGATCGTCGCCATGGCGGACGCTGCGCGTGTTGTCGACGTCGTTGATCGTCAGTCGCCTTCGTTCGATATGCGGGGGCGTTTCCATGTGCTGTCACTCTTGGGGGGAGCTGCAATGTTGAATGGAATGCGCGGATGCGTGGTGGTGGGAATGGCCGGAGCGATTTTCCTCGGGGGGGCGGTCGCTCATGCCGCGGAGCTACGCGGCGAACCGATTTCGGAGGCCTATCGGGCGAAGTTTCGCAGTTGCGACGAATCCAATCAGTTCGATAGCGTGACGCTGCCGATCAATAAGAAGAATGGCAAGCCTCTCTGGCGTGGATGCAAGAAGGACCCGAGCCGGCTGACACGCCTGGAGCGACTGCCCGCCGCGGGTGACGCGCCCGAGGCTGTCCTGTTCGAGGCCAAGCTTGCATCCGATGCAGATGGCTCGCCAAAAGCATGCAAGAAACCCGGAAAGACGGATCAATGCACGACGTCGCTCATGCTCAAGCCAACCGAGACGTGGCCTTGCCCGGCAGTGTTGAAGAAAACGAACGGAACGTATTGCCGGCCGGTTGACGCATCCCGAATTCCGTACATCGCCATCCCCGGATTTGGACCGCACGGCATCGACGGAAAGGAATTCGGAAAGACAACGAACATCGCACTGGGCGACCTCGGTGTCGTGATCGCGAACGGAAAGGTCGTGCCAGTCATCGTGGCCGACTATGGCCCGGCGTACAAAATCGGAGAGGGATCGATCGCACTGCTGAGCAAGCTGTCGGCGAGCGGTAAAGCCAAGACGATTGGTTCCGGGGTGAAATACATCGTCTTCCCGGGCACGTCGTTGGGCAGGGATACGTCGGCCGATACGCTCGCCACCGATATCGAGCAGAAGGCGATGGCCCTTTACGAGCGGCTCGGCAAATAAGCGGAGCCTTGCGTGGGTATATTCGACGCCCAACGTATCGGCGCGGCATGCCGTGCGATGCGTTGGGCCGGCCGACGCGACCGGATCGGCCCATTTTCGATGGCTCGCGCCCGGCCGTTCGCCTCACACCACCCCGATCCGCCACTGCCCCTGCGGCCAGGTCCCATTGACCGCGAAATCCCCCACGATCCGCTCGCGATAGATGCGCGGGTTATGCGACGCAAGCGTGCGCGCGTTGCGCCAATACCGGTCGAGCCCGTTGCTGCGCAGCGTGGCCGATGCGCCGAGCGCATCGAACACGCTGCCGGTCGCGTCGAGCGCCAGCTCGATCACCACCGTCTGCGCCTGCCAGATGTCGAGTTCGGCTTCGGCGATCGCCGTTTGCGCGTCGTCGCGGCCCACAGCCTGCGTGGCGCGTTCGAGCGCGCGCGCCGATTGCGCCACGGCCGCACCGGCGGCCCAGGCCTGCGCCCGCGTGCGGCCGAGCACCTGCAGCACTGGCGCGTCGGCGGCGGGGCGCGCGGCCGGCGCGTGGCCGGAGCCGGGGCGGCAGGG
>NZ_JAAGPF010000109.1 GCF_017104645.1 Burkholderia sp. Ac-20379 | reverse complement strand
GGCGGCCGCGGGCCGTTCGACGCGCCCGCCGTGGCCCTTGTTGTCGCGGCCGAGCATCGCGGCGATCAGCGCCGCGCGCGGCAGCTCGTCGGGCGTGCCGGTCTTCACGATCGCGCCGTCGCGCATCACCGTGAAGCGGTCGCAGAGCCGGTAGCACTCGGACAGCCGGTGGCTGACGAACAGCAGCGCGATGCCGTCGGCGCGCAGGCGATCCACCACGCCGAACAGCACCTCGACCTCCGCGCCGGACAGCGCCGAGGTCGGCTCGTCGAGAATCAGCACGCGCGCGCCGAGCGACACGCCGCGCGCGATCGACACCATCTGCTGCTCGCCGAGGCCGAGCGCGCTGAGCCGCGCCGCCGGATCGACGTCGAGCCCATAACGCCGCAGGATCTCGCCGGCCTTCGCGTTCATGGCGCGCCGATCGATCAGGAGCCCGAAACGCCGCGGCTCGTGACCGATGAAGATGTTCTCGGCCACGCTGCGCTCGGGAATCAGATTGATTTCCTGATAGACGGCGCTCACGCCGAGGCGCTGCGCGTCGCGCGGCGAGGCGAACGCCACCGGCTCGCCGTCGAGATGCACGGCGCCCTCGTCGAGCGGGTGGAAGCCGGTCAGGATCTTGATCAGCGTGGATTTGCCGGCGCCGTTCTCGCCGATCAGGCCGTGCACCTCGCCGGCGCGCAACGTCAGCGAGACGTCGCGCAGCGCGCGCACCACGCCGAAGGTTTTCGACGCGTTGCGCGTCTCGAGCACGATCCGGCCGGGCGCATCGCGCCCGTCGCGGTTCGTATCGCGTGCTGCCGGATCGTTCATCGTGCGGCCTCCGGGGCGGGGTGCGGGCGTGGCGGGCGGGCTCAGTACACCGAACCCGCGTCGAGCGACTTCTTCGCGTTGCTCTTGTCGTAGAGCGCGTCCTTCATGATCTGCTTCTGCGCGACCGGCTTGCCGGCGAACCAGTCGGCGAGCGACTGCATCGCGAGCGGGCCGAAGCGCGGGTTGGTTTCGACGTCGGCGGCCACGATGCCGGCCGAGATGTCGCGCACCACGTCCTTGGTGCCGTCGATCGACACGATGGTCACGCCCTTGAGCTTGCCGGCCTGGCGCAGCGCCGTGATCGCGCCGAGCGTCATCACGTCGGCGTGGGTGTAGACGGCGTTGACGTCGGGATGCGAGAGCAGGATCTGCTCCATCACCTTCTGCGCCTCGGTGGTCGACCAGTTGGCCGTTTGCGCCGCGGCGATCTTCATGTTCGGAAATGCCTTGAGGCCTTCGGCGAAGCCGTCGGTACGCTGGCTTTCGACCGTGTTGCCGTAGCCGCCCTGGATCTCGGCGATCACGGCCTTGCCGCCGGTGGCGGCGGCCAGCGCCTGCGCGGCGCGCTTGCCCTGATCGAAGAAGTCGGAGCCGAGGAACGTGATGAAGTCCTCGCAATTGGTGCCGGCCGTCTGGCGGTCGATCGTGACCACCGGAATGCCCTTGGCCTTGGCCTGCGCGAACGCCGGCTGGAGGCCCGTGGAGTTGTTCGGCGCGACGATCAGGGCCTGCGCGCCCTGGTTGATCATGCTTTCGATGTCCGACACCTGCTTGGCCGGATTGTTGTTCGCGTTCGTGTAGAGCAGGCGCTTGACGCCGGCGGCCTTGGCGGCGGCGCGCACCGAGGCGGTTTCGGTGGCGCGGAACGGGTTCTGTTCATTTTCCGACTGCGAGAAGCCCACCACCAGATCCTTGAGCTGGACGCTGCCCGGCTTCGGGTTCGTGCAGGTTTCGCTCGAGGCGTTGCCGACCTTCTGCGCGGCGGTGTCCTGTGCGAGCGCGGCGCCCGACCAGGCGCCGGCCACGCACAGGGCGATCGTGACGAGGTTGCGATGCAGCGATGCTGTTGCCATGCTTGTCTCCGTTTGTTGTGGGCCCTACACGTTTCACGACGAGGTGCTGCTGGCGCGCCTGATGGCCGGAACCGGTCCGGCACGAACCCCGAGCGCAGGGGATTCAATTAATATTAACAGTCATGAATTAAAAATATTACTTCGGGTATCCCCGGATACGGCGGCGGTTTCATGACCGTCGGCCTTGCCGTGTGATCCGCGCGAAGCGCCGGCCGGCGGGCACACCGAGCCGCGTTCGATCAGCGGGCCGTCGAGCTTGATCGTGCGGTGCCGGAACGGTGCGCCCGCATCGCGGTTCTCGTGTTCCTGCAGCAGCGTTTCCACGGCCCAGCGGCCCAGCTCGTAGTTCGGCAGCAGCACCGTGGTGAGCGGCGGGTGGGTGTGCCGGGCGATTTCCTGATCGTCGTAACCCATCACCGAGACATCCTCGGGCACCCGCAGGCCGAGTTGCTTGAGCGCTTCGATCGCGCCGATCGCGGTCAGGTCGTTGGCGCAGAAGATCGCGGTGGGCGGGTTCGGCTCGCGCATCAGCGACAGCGTGTGCTCGAAGCCCTTGCCCGAGCTCCAGTCGCCGTCGCGCACCAGGTTCGTGTCGAACAGCAGGTCGGCCGTGGCGAGCGCCTGGCGATAGCCCTTGAGGCGATCCTTGGCCGCGTCCTGCCAGGTTTCGCCGTTGATGAAGCCGATCCGGCGATGGCCCGAGGCGGTCAGGAATTCGGTGGCGGTGTGGCCGCCCGTGACCTCCGACGGCACCACCGACGACAGCGGCCGCTCGTTGCAATAGCAGTTCAGCAGCACCGTGGGCACCTTCAGCAGCGCGGCCGGCACCGTCACCTTGCGCGTGTAGACGGTCGCGTAGATCACGCCGAGCACCGATTCGCTCGACAGCGCCTGCTGCAGCACGCGCTGCTCGATCTCGGCGTTGCCGTGCGTGGAGTACACGGCCAGCAGGCAGCCGTTGTTCCAGGCGGCGTCGCGCGCGCCGTCGATGCTGACGACGGGATGCGGGCTGGTGGAGATTTCGTCGGCGATATAGACGATCTGGTTGCGCTCGCCGGGCGCGGCCGGCGCGCTGGCGCGGGTCGGCAACTGGTAGCCGAGTTCCTCGGCCGTTTTCAGCACGCGCTGGCGCGTGTCGTCGGAGAACTTTGCGCCGACCGCGCCGTTCAGCACGAGCGAGACGGTCGATTGCGAGACGCCGGTGATCTTGGCGATGTCCGTCATGGTGGGACGGCGCTGCATGGATTTTTTCATTCGAATGCCGAAACCGGGAGCGGTGCGCGATGCGGCGATCGCATCGGCGATGAATGAATTATTAGTAATAAATTGACGAAAATGCAATGGCTATGCGACGCTGGCGGGAAATACCCCGCGAACCCGCCGCTATCGTCATGGGAGCGATTGTCTTGAACTGCCGTCCCGCCACGCCGTCTTCCTCCCGCCAGTCGCAGGCCCAGGGGCCCGCGCAGCCTGCCGCCGGGCCGGCCGATTCCGGTCTCGATCCCGATCTCCCGATCCTCGGCGATCGCGCGCTGGTGGTGTTGCGCGACGGCGTGCGCCGCGTGGTGGTCGCGCCCGAATTGGGCGGATCGCTGGCGGCGTTCTACGACGCCACGCCGCACGGGCCGGTGCACTGGCTGCGTCCGGCCGGGCGCGACGCGCTCGACGCCGCCGATCCGTTGCGGATGGCGAGTTTCCCGCTATTTCCGTATTGCAACCGGATCCGCGACGGGCGGTTCCGGTTCGACGGCCGCGACTGGCATGTGCCGATGGGCGAGGGCGCGCTGCGCCATGCGCTGCACGGCCATGGGTGGCGCCTGCCGTGGCAGGTGGCGGCGCGCGGCGAGGCGTCGGTCGAGCTGCGCCTGGATTACGAACCGGCCGCCGACGCCGGCACGGCGGCCAACCCCGGCTGGCCGTTCCGCTATGCGGCCACGCAACGCATCGAATTGCGCGCGGACGGCGCGCTGTCGCTCGAGATCGCCGCGCGCAATCTCGACAGCCGGTCGATGCCGTTCGGCTTCGGCCATCACCCGTATTACCCGCGCGGCGCGCATACGCGGCTGCGCACGCGCGTGGCCGCGATGTGGCGGAGCGACGCCGATCTGCTGCCGGTGTCGCTCGACGCGCATCCGGCCGTCGACGCGCTCGCGCAGGGCGTGGCCGTCGACGCGCTCGCGCTCGACAACAATTTCACGGGATGGGAGCGCGAGGCCGTGATCGACTGGCCCGACGAGCGCCGCCGCCTGACGATGCGCGCCGAGGCGCCGCTCGATTGTTTCGTGCTGTATTCGCCGCCCGGCGAGCCGGTGTTCTGCGCCGAGCCGGTCAGCAACACCACCGATTGGATCAACCTCGACGCGCCGGCCGCGGCGCGCGGCGGCTGCGTGCTGGCGCCGGGCGAAACGGTGCGGGCCACCATCGTCTGGTTGCCGGAAACGAATCTGTAGCGGGAGCGGGGCGGGGGGAGAAAAGCGAGGCGGACACGCAAAAAGATGCGCGGCGCACCGGCGAACCGCCAGTACACCGCGCCTTGCGCAATCCAGCTTCTGAATCAGAGAATGTGCGCGATCAGATAGATCACGATCAATAGTCCGATCGGCACGCCAAGCAGCCAGGCAATCAGATACTTACCCATGTCGGCCTCCTTGCGTGGGCGCAGCGCGCACGCACGAAGGTGACGCGCCGCGGTTGTCGGTCAGAGCGTGCGGTCGAAGTCGTGCAGTTGCTTGTCGACTTCGTCGCGGGCGATGCCGTAACGCTCCTGAATGCGGCCGGCCAGGTACTCGCGGTTACCGTCGAGCACCTTCAGGTCGTCGTCGGTCAGCTTGCCCCACTTGGCCTTCAGCTTGCCGGCCAGTTGCTTCCATTGGCCCTTGATCTTGTCTTCGTTCATGATGTCCTCCCGGTGTGTTGGGGAATGGGCGCCGCGCCGGGCGGCGCCCCGAACGCACGCGTCGCGCGTTAGCCCTTCGACTTCAGGCCCGAATCGTCGACGCTCTTCACGCCCTTGATCGACTTGGTGACGGCCACGGCCTTCTTGACGGCCGTCGACGACGGCAGCACGCCGGTCAGCGTCACGGTGCCGTCGACCGTCTTCACGCCGATCTCGGTGCTCTTGACGCCCTTGGTGCTGGCCAGTTCGGCCTTCACCTTGGTGGTGATCCAGGTGTCGGTCACGGGCTGATCCGACTTCATCGCGGCACCGTTGGCGTCCGTGGTTTGCGCGTAGGCGGCGGGCATGCCGACCGTACCGAGCAACAGGGCAGCGCTCACGGCAAGCAGCGACGGGATGGTGATCTTGTTCATCTTGTTCATGGTGTCGTTCTCCGTAGAGTGGTGTCGTCAATGACGGGTTGGGTGGATGAATGCGCGTCAAGCGCGCGGCGGATCGGGAATCGGCGTCACGGGCGGCAGGCCCGGCGGCGGCACCGGCACGTCCGGCTGCGGCTTGCCCGGTAAATCCTGGCCGGGCAACGGATCGCCCGGAATCGGTTGCGGCGCGATCGGTTGCGGATCGGGCGTCGTATGTAAGTGCTGCATCGCCTGTCTCCTCAATGGAAGTGGCAGTTCGGTCAGAATACGGTGGCGCCGTGGCCGCCAACAGGGCCAAATGCACGGGGCTTTCTAGTGCGTTTGCCCCGCCGCCGGCGCTCACGTTTTGTTACCGACGACGGGATTTTTCGTGCCCGAAATCGGCCGGAGAGCCGCCCCGGCTGGCGCTCCGGGGCGTAACCGCTTGTGTCTTTTCATGGCCGGACGGTTGCGCGTGCAACCATGTAACAAAAGGTTTTCGACAGGTGCATGCCGGTGCATCGCGGATCGCGCGGCGCGCATGCCCTTCGGACGGCATCGAATTCTTGGGAGGCGTACGCATGAATGCATCACCGGTACGGGCCGCGATCGTCGGCCCGGGCGCGATCGGCGGCTTGCTGGCGGCGGCGCTGTCGCAGGCGGGGTGGGCGGTGTCGGCGCTGGCGCGCGGGCAGACGCTCGCCGCGTTGCGCGCCGGCGGCCTGACGGTCGTCGACGATCTCGGCGTGACGAGCCGCACGCCGCTCGCCGCCAGCGACGATCCGCACGCGCTCGGCGTACAGGATTACGTGGTGATCGCGTTGAAGGCGCAGGCGTTGCCGGCGCTCGCCGCGCAACTCGCGCCGCTGGTCGGCCCCCATACCACGATCGTCGCGGCCATGAACGGCCTGCCATGGTGGTTCCTGCACGGCATCGGCGGCGCGCTCGACGGCCGGTCGCTCGATTCGGTCGATCCGGGCGGCGCGATCGCGGCCGCGTTGCCGCCGGCGCGTTCGATCGGTTGCGTGGTGCATCTGTCGTCGGCTACCGAGGCGCCCGGCGTGGTGCGGCGTGTGGCCGGCAACCGGCTGATCGTCGGTGCGCCCGGCGCGGCGCTGGCGCCGCAGGCCGAGGCGTTTGCCGCGGCGCTGGCCGCGGGCGGGTTCGAGGCCGACACCACCGCGGACATCCGCACGCAGATCTGGGCCAAGCTGTGGGGCAACATGAACATGAACCCGCTCAGCGCGCTGACCGGCTCCACCACATCGGCGCTGCTCGACGATCCGGACACGCACGCGCTGGCGCTGCGCATGATGGACGAGGCGGCGGCGGTGGGCGAACGGCTGGGCCTGTCGACCGGCATGAGCAGCGTCGAGCGCACGGCCGTGACGCGCCGGCTCGGCGCGTTCCGCACGTCGATGCTGCAGGATTTCGAGGCGGGACGGCCGCTGGAAATCGCGCCGATCCTTGGTGTTTTCCCGGAACTGGGCCGCGCGCTCGGCGTGCCGACGCCGTTCTGCGACGCCGTGCTCGGCCTGCTGCGCCAGCGTGCGCACAATAGCGGCCTATAGGTATCGCGAGGCCTTGCGGTGGGCAGGGCGTGCGCCCAATGCAAGACAGCCGGCTGCGGGCGCCGGCTTTTCGAAACGCGCGCGACGGCTACTCGATGCGTTCGCGCGTGCTGGCGATCAGCTTGTCGAGCGCGCGTTCGAGCGCGGCGTGCTCGCTGTCGGTCAGGCGCTCGGCCAGCTCGGCGTTCCAGCGCCGCGCCAGCGTCATGATCCGGCGGTTCAGCGCCGCGCCCTCGCGCGTCAGGCCGATCACCACCACGCGGCCGTCTGCGTCGCTGGTGGTGCGCGTCAGCAGGCCCTGGTTGATCAGCGCTTCGGCGGCGCGGCTCGCCTGACTCTTGTCGAGATGCGTGCTGCGCGCGAGTTCCATGATCGAGAACGGCCCGAATGCCCCGACCGAGGTGATCACGCGGGCTTCGGGCAGCGTGATGCCGAGCTTGTCCCGGTACAGTTCGCCGATCGCGCGATCGGTGAGCTTGTTCAGCGTATGCAGACGCTGGGTCAGAAACTGGTCGAGTCCGGCTTGACTGCCTTTCATGGCGGTTCCTGGAGATAGGGCGGCGGCCCGATTGTTCCCGGATCGCCGCGCGCGGTCAACGGGGCGACGACGGCGCGGCGATCCGGCCGAAGCGCAACCGGGTCAGTTGCTCGGCTTCGTTTTCGAGCAGGCGCGCGGCATCGCGGATCGCGATCTCGAGCGTAATCGGCCCCGGCGCGGGGGAAAAGCAGCCGTCGAAATGTTCCGATAGTTGGGGCAGCGCGGCCGAATCCACGCCGCCCGACAGCAGGGTGGCCGGCACGCCGGCCGCCGCCGCGTGGCGGCACGCGATGAACGGCGCCTTGCCGTGCAGCGTCTGGCCGTCGGAGCGGCCTTCGCCGGTGATCAGCCAGTGCGCGCCGTCGAGGGCCGCATCGAGCCCGATCTGGCGCGCGACCACCTCGGCGCCCGCCTCGAAGCGCGCGCCGAGCAGGTGCAGCGCGAAGCCGAGGCCGCCCGCCGCGCCCGCGCCGGGCAATTCCCGTGCCTGACGGCCGAGCGCTGCTTCGGCCAGATCGGCGTAATGCGCGAGCGCCGCATCGAGTTGCGCGACCTGATCCGGGCGCACGCCCTTTTGCGGCCCGAAGATCGCCGTGGCGCCGTGATCGCCGGTCAGCGGGTTGTCGACGTCGGACATGCCGACGAATTCCGTTTCCGCCAGGCGCGGATCGAGGCCCGAGGCATCGAGTCGGGCGATGTCGGCGAGCCGCTCCGGGGTGGGTTCGATCTCGCGGCCTTCGGCGTCGAGCGCGCGCAGGCCCAGCGCGGCCAGCAGGCCCGCGCCGGCGTCGTTGGTGCTGCTGCCGCCCAGGGCGACGAAGAACGTGCGCACGCCGCCGTCGAGCAACTGGCGGATCGCCTCGCCCATGCCGCGCGTGCTGCGCGTTTCCACCGGCACGGCCATGCCGACCGGATCGGTGATGCCGACGATTTCCGCCGTCTCGACGATCGCCGTGTGCGTGTCCACCAGGCCCGCCGCGCTCTCGCGCGGGGCGAGCGACGCGCCCTTCACGGCGAGCGTGCGGCGCGCGCCGCCGTGCGCGAGCATCGCGTCGAGCGTGCCTTCGCCGCCGTCGGCCATCGGGCACGAGCGCACCTCGGCATCGGCGCGCGCGCGCAGGACGCCGGCCGCGATCGCGTCCGAAACCTGCTGCGCGGACAACGATCCCTTGAAGGAATCGGGCGCGATGACGATGACAGGCGCGGACGGGAAGGGCTGCATGGTGTCTCCGGTGGTGATTTGAGTGGGTGCGGCAAGGGTGTCCCGGCGGCGGCCGAACCTCGGCGCGCAAGCCGCCGGTCAGGACGGAAACGCGAGCTTAACAGGCCGGCGGCGCGCGGCGAATAGGCGGGGCGGTATGGACGGAATCGGCGCGCCGGGAGCGGGAAGTGCGTGGCAACGTACGCCGGGCCGTGCGCGGGCGGGCGCCGCCGGCAGGTTCACGGCGCAGCAATCAGGCAGGTATGGGGAAAATAGTTTGCTAGAATAGTCGATTCTTCCGGCCAAAGCCGTGCTTTTCATGCCGCAGGCGTCGCACTTTCAGCGCGGCGCCGACGAACGAGAAACGGCGGCGCGCGATGCACGAGCGTCGCGAGGCAGGCGCGGCAAGGAAACCCGATTCGCTCGAATAATTTTAGGACGATTGAAGCCATGGCTAACGTTGTTGAAAACCTCGGCAAGCTTGAACGCCGTGTGACGATCTCCCTGCCGAAGGAAGTCGTGCAGAAGGAGATCGACGCCCGTATTCAGAAACTCGCGAAGAACGTGCGCATGCCGGGCTTCCGCCCGGGCAAGGTGCCGCTCAAGATGGTCGCGCAACAATACGCGGGCCAGGTCGAGGCCGAAGTGCTGAGCGACAAGATCGGCCAGGAGTTCTTCGAAGTCAGCCGCGCGGAAAACCTGCGCGTGGCCGGCCAGCCGAGCTTCGCACCGAAGGCGGAAGCCGCGGCCGACGCTTACGCGTTCGACGCGACGTTCGAGGTCTACCCGGAAGTCACGATCGGCGATCTGGCGACGGCTGAAGTCGAGCGCTCGACCACCACCATCGGCGACGCCGAAATCGATCGCACGCTGGACATCCTGCGCAAGCAGCGCGTCCACTTCCATGCGCGCGGCGAAGCCGGCGAGCACGGCGACGGCGGTGCCGAGAAGGCAGCCCAGAACGGCGACCGCGTGACGGTCGACTTCGTCGGCAAGATCGACGACGTCGCGTTCCCGGGCGGCACGGCCGAAGATTTCCCGTTCGTGCTCGGCGAAGGCCGCATGCTGCCGGAATTCGAACAGGCCACGCTGGGCCTGACGGTCGGTGAAGCGCGCGAATTCGATCTGTCGTTCCCCGAGGATTACCACGGCAAGGACGTCGCCGGCAAAACCGCGAAGTTCACGGTCACGCTGAAGCAGGTCGAATGGCCGCATCTGCCGGAAATCGACGGCGAGTTCGCCAAGACGCTCGGCATCGAAGACGGCGATACCGCCAAGATGCGCAACGAGATCAAGGAAAACCTCGAACGCGAAGCCAAGCGCCGCACGCAATCGCTCGTCAAGAACCAGGTCATGGACGCCGTCCTGAAGATCTCGGAACTCGACGTGCCGAACGCACTGGTCGAGCAGGATCAGCAGCGCCTGGTCGAAATGGCTCGTCAGGATCTGGCGCAACGCGGCGTGCCGAACGCCGAAACCGCACCGATCCCGGTCGAAATGTTCAAGGAACAGGCCGAGCGCCGCGTCAAGCTGGGCCTGGTGATCGCCGAGCTGGTCAAGGCCAACGGCCTGGAAGCGAAGCCGGAACAGATCCGCGCCGAAGTCGACGAGTTCGCCAAGAGCTACGAAGACCCGAAGGAAGTGGTCCGCTGGTATTATTCGAACCAGCAGCGCCTGGCCGAAATGGAAGCGTTCGTCGTTGAAAGCAACGTCGTCGACTTCGTGCTCGGCAAGGCGAAGGTGACGGACAAGGAAGTGAGCTTCGAGGCACTGGCCAGCGCATCCGCGCAGGCTTAAGCGTCGTTTCAGCGGCGTGCCGGCTGTCGGAGCGACGGCCCGCACGCCGTTTTTACGTCGGCGTCCGGGCCGGTGGCGCGATCGCTTCGCGCCACCGGCGCTTTCTTCCGTTCAATATTCATTTCGGACAAGGCTCATTGCATGATCAATCGCGCTGAATTGCTGGATACGCTGGCTTCCCACGCTCCGCAGGATTTCGAGACGAAGGCGCTCGGCCTTGTGCCGATCGTGGTCGAGACGAGCGGCCGCGGCGAGCGTTCGTACGACATCTACTCGCGTCTGCTCAAGGAGCGGATCGTGTTCATGGTCGGCGAAGTGAACGACCAGACTGCCAACCTCGTGGTCGCGCAGCTGCTGTTCCTCGAAAGCGAGAATCCGGACAAGGACATCAGCCTGTATATCAACAGCCCCGGCGGTTCGGTGTCGGCCGGTCTGGCGATCTACGACACGATGCAGTTCATCAAGCCGGACGTCTCGACGCTGTGCATGGGCCTCGCGGCCAGCATGGGCGCGTTCCTGCTGTCGTCGGGCGCGAAGGGCAAGCGCTATGCGCTGCCGAACGCCCGCGTGATGATTCACCAGCCGCTCGGCGGCGCACGCGGTCAGGCGTCGGACATCGAAATTCAGGCGCGAGAAATCCTGTATCTGCGCGAACGCCTGAACAAGATCCTGGCCGAGAACACCGGGCAGGACGTCGAGCGCATCGCGCGCGACACGGATCGTGATAATTTCATGTCCAGCGACGACGCAAAGGCCTACGGCCTGATCGATCACGTCACGGCAAAGCGTCCGTAAGTCAGCAAACGGGGTGCCGCCCCATATGGGGCAGCCCCCGCGTCTCGAGCATCTGCGGCAAGACCAGCGCAGCTGGCCAATACCCATGGCGGCGTCATGGGCGGCCGGCCAAACGGCGTATTATGTAACTCGTGTGTCCGGAGGCTCATACATCCATGGCGGACAAAAAAGGTTCGAACAGCGAAAAGCTGTTGTATTGCTCGTTTTGCGGGAAAAGCCAGCATGAGGTGAAGAAACTCATCGCAGGCCCGTCGGTGTTCATCTGCGATGAATGCATCGACCTCTGCAACGAGATCATTCGCGACGAAGCAGCCGCATCCGGGGTCGAAGCCAGTCTGTCGAAATCGGACTTGCCGAGCCCGCAGGAAATTCGCGAGATCCTCGATCAGTACGTGATCGGGCAGGAGCGCGCGAAGAAGATCCTCGCGGTGGCCGTCTACAACCACTACAAGCGTCTCAAGCATCTCGACAAGAAGGACGACGTCGAGCTGTCCAAGAGCAACATCCTGCTGATCGGGCCCACCGGCTCGGGCAAGACGCTGCTCGCGCAAACCCTCGCGCGCCTGCTGAACGTGCCGTTCGTGATCGCCGACGCGACCACGCTGACCGAAGCGGGCTACGTGGGCGAGGACGTCGAGAACATCATCCAGAAGCTGCTGCAGAACTGCAATTACGAAGTCGACAAGGCGCAGCGCGGGATTGTCTACATCGACGAAATCGACAAGATCAGCCGCAAGTCGGACAACCCGTCGATCACGCGCGACGTGTCGGGCGAGGGCGTGCAGCAGGCGCTGCTGAAGCTCGTCGAAGGCACGATGGCGTCGGTGCCGCCGCAGGGCGGGCGCAAGCATCCGAACCAGGATTTCATCCAGGTCGATACGACCAACATCCTGTTCATCTGCGGCGGCGCGTTCGACGGCCTCGAGAAGGTCATCACCGATCGTACCGAGAAAACCGGCATCGGCTTCGGCGCGTCGGTGAAGAGCAAGCAGGAGCGCGATTCGGGCGAAGTGCTGCGCGAAACGGAACCGGAGGATCTGATCAAATTCGGGTTGATCCCCGAGCTGATCGGCCGTCTGCCGGTGGTCGCCACGCTTGGCAAGCTCGACGAGGAAGCGCTGATGACGATCCTCGTCGAACCGAAGAACGCACTGGTCAAGCAATACCAGAAGCTGTTCGCGATGGAGCGCGTGGAACTGGAACTGCGCCCCGATGCGCTGCAGGCCGTGGCCCGCAAGGCCATCCGCCGCAAGACCGGGGCGCGCGGTTTGCGCTCGATCATCGAACAGGCGTTGCTCGAAGTGATGTACGAACTGCCGACGCTCAAGGGCGTGAGCAAGGTCATCATCGACGACAACGTGATCGACGGCGACGGCAAACCACTCCTGATCTACGAGGACGCGCCAAAAGTGGCGGGTTCGAATTGATCGGCTTGACTGTCTGAAAGAAGCAAAAAAGCCGTTCATGGCGTCGTGAACGGCTTTTTTCGTTTAGTCTTGTGGGTAACACTGACTTTCTTCCGAACGGCGACTTTTTTACCGAATATTTCCCACGCGCTGAAGGCTTGCAATCCAATCTGCCGGCCTCAACTACCGAACAATTGATTCCACTCATGGGGAAATGAAAATGTCAGGCACCCAACTTCTCCCGCCGGAACGCATTACGCTCCCGCTGCTGCCGCTGCGAGATGTCGTCGTTTTCCCGCATATGGTGATTCCTCTGTTCGTGGGCCGACCGAAGTCGATCAAGGCCCTCGAAGCAGCGATGGAAGGCGGCAAGCACATCATGCTCGTCGCGCAGAAAACCGCCGCCAAGGATGAACCGACCGAAAAGGACATGTACGAGGTCGGCTGTATCGCCAACATCCTGCAGATGCTGAAGCTGCCGGACGGCACCGTGAAGGTGCTCGTCGAAGGCCTGCAACGCGCGCAGGCGCTGTCGATCGAAGAACAGGAAACCCAGTTCTCGTGCGAAGTGCTGCCGCTCGAACCCGACCACGCCGATAGCGCCGAAACGGAAGCGCTCCGTCGCGCCATCGTGTCGCAGTTCGACCAGTACGTGAAGCTGAACAAGAAGATCCCGCCGGAAATTCTGACGTCGCTGTCGGGCATCGACGAAGCCGGCCGCCTGGCCGACACGATCGCCGCGCATCTGCCGCTCAAGCTTGACCAGAAGCAGCACATCCTCGAAATGTTCCCGGTCATCGAGCGCCTCGAGCATCTGCTCGCGCAACTCGAAGCCGAGATCGACATCCTGCAGGTCGAAAAGCGCATCCGTGGCCGCGTCAAGCGCCAGATGGAAAAGAGCCAGCGCGAGTACTACCTGAACGAGCAGGTCAAGGCGATCCAGAAGGAACTGGGCGAGGGCGAGGAAGGCGCCGATCTCGAGGAGCTCGAGAAGCGCATCAACGCCGCGCGCATGCCGAAGGAAGCCAAGAAGAAGGCCGACGCCGAGCTCAAGAAGCTCAAGCTGATGTCGCCGATGTCGGCCGAGGCCACGGTCGTGCGCAACTATATCGACACGCTGATCGGCCTGCCGTGGCGCAAGAAGAGCAAGGTCAACAACGACCTGACGAACGCCGAATCGGTGCTCGACGAAGATCACTTCGGCCTCGAAAAGGTCAAGGAACGGATCCTCGAGTATCTCGCGGTGCAACAGCGCGTCGACAAGGTCAAGGCGCCGATCCTGTGCCTCGTCGGGCCTCCGGGCGTCGGCAAGACCTCGCTCGGCCAGTCGATCGCCCGCGCCACGAACCGCAAGTTCGTGCGCATGGCGCTCGGCGGCGTGCGTGACGAAGCCGAGATCCGCGGCCACCGCCGTACCTATATCGGTTCCATGCCGGGCAAGATCCTGCAGAGCCTGACCAAGGTCGGCGTGCGCAATCCGCTCTTCCTGCTCGACGAAGTCGACAAGATGGGCATGGATTTCCGCGGCGATCCGTCGTCGGCGCTGCTCGAAGTGCTCGATCCGGAGCAGAACCACACGTTCGCCGATCACTACGTCGAAGTCGATTTCGACCTGTCGGACGTGATGTTCGTGGCGACGTCGAACTCGCTGAACATCCCGCCGCCGCTGCTCGACCGGATGGAAGTGATCCGTCTGTCGGGTTACACGGAAGACGAGAAGGTCAGCATCGCGCAACGCTATCTGCTGCCGAAGCAGAAGAAGAACAACGGGCTGAAGGACGGCGAAATCGCGGTGTCGGAAGAAGCGATCCGCGACATCATTCGCTACTACACCCGTGAAGCCGGCGTGCGTTCGCTCGAGCGCGAAGTCTCGAAGATCTGCCGCAAGGTCGTGAAGATGCTGCTGCTGAAGAAGGCGGCGAGCCCGGTGAAGATCGAAGCCGGCAATCTCGACACGTTCCTCGGCGTGCGCAAGTACGACTTCGGTCTGGCCGCCAAGGAAAACCAGGTCGGCCAGGTCACGGGCCTCGCCTGGACGGAAGTGGGCGGCGATCTGCTGACGATCGAAGCGGCCGTGATGCCGGGCAAGGGCAACGTGATCCGCACCGGCTCGCTCGGCGACGTCATGAAGGAATCGGTGGAAGCCGCGCGCTCGGTCGTGCGTTCGCGTTCGCGTCGTCTCGGCGTGAAGGACGAGGCGTTCGAGAAGCAGGACATCCACATCCACGTGCCGGAAGGCGCGACGCCGAAGGACGGTCCGTCCGCCGGTATCGCGATGACGACCGCGCTGGTGTCGGTGCTGACCGGTATTCCGGTGCGTGCCGACGTGGCCATGACGGGCGAAATCACGCTGCGCGGCGAAGTGCTGCCGATCGGCGGGCTGAAGGAGAAGCTGCTGGCGGCGCATCGCGGCGGCATCAAGCTCGTGCTGATTCCGGAAGAGAACGTGAAGGATCTCGCGGACATTCCGGACAACGTGAAGAACGCGATCGAGATCGTGCCGGTCCGCTGGATCGACAAGGTGCTCGAGCTGGCGCTCGAACGTCTGCCGAGCGCACTGCCGGAAGAAGAAGCAAAGGCCGCGGCGCCGGTTGCCGAAGCGCCGAAGGATGCCTCGACGGAAGTCGTGAAGCACTAAATGCCTTGAATCGGTTGCGGCCGGGCTAGCCCCCGGCCGGCAAAAACCCGCGATACCCATCGCGGGTTTTTTTATGTCCTGATGAAAATCATCGCAAATGCGTCAGATTGTGGGATCCCTTGCCCTGTCTCGGTTCTGCCGCTTGACAGGCCGGTTTCGGCTTCATTTAATGGTCGACCCGGCATGAACCGGGCGACGGCCGGCACGGGGCGGCTGTTCTGAGGCGGAACCACTCACGAAGGGGACGGCATGAATAAGACAGACTTGATCGACCACATCGCACGCGAGGCGGATTTATCGAAGGCATCGGCCGGACGTGCGCTCGACGCACTGATCGGCGGCGTCATGCAGGCGCTCGAAAGCGGCGGCAGCGTCACGCTGGCCGGTTTCGGCACGTTCGAAGTGGGCGAGCGGATTGCGCGCAACGGGCGCAATCCGCAGACCGGCGAGACGATTCGAATCGAAGCGGCGCGTGTCGCGAAATTTAGGGCTGGTAAAGCGCTGAAGGATGCGCTAAAGTAGTGGGCTTGCTGCTTGAGAATGCCTTCGCAGTTGGAAGCAGCCTCGGCAAGCAGATGGCAAGCGCGAAACGGGTGCTTAGCTCAGTTGGTAGAGCGGCGCCCTTACAAGGCGTAGGTCGGGAGTTCGAGCCTCTCAGCACCCACCAGTTTTGCGGTCTTGTCGGCAGCACCGATTCAAGGAGCGGTAGTTCAGTTGGTTAGAATACCGGCCTGTCACGCCGGGGGTCGCGGGTTCGAGCCCCGTCCGCTCCGCCAGATTCAGACAAAAGCCTCGTGAGTTCGCGCTCGCGAGGCTTTTTGTTTTTCCGGTCGCGTGCAATGCACGTCTGCTGGACGCGCAACGCGTCCGGTCGCTTGGCCGCACGCATGCCGCGTTCTCGCTTTTTTTCTTGCCGCTGATGTAATATCGGTCGTTTTGTCCAGCCACTCCGCTTACGCATGCTCGATTTCTTCCGCAATCATCAGCGCCTGATGATGTTTCTCCTGCTCCTGATCGTGTTGCCGGGGCTTGGGTTCGTCGGGGTCCAGGGTTTCCGCGACTTCTTCGACGACAGCGCGAACGTGGCCTCGATCGATGGACGCAAGATCACGCGCGCCGAATTCGACAGCGCCTACCGGCAGCAGGTCGACCAGGCTCGCCAGACGCTCGGCGCCCGTTTCGATTCGAAAGCCTTCGATACGCCCGAACGTCGCCAGCAACTGCTCGACAACATGATCGAGCAGCGCGCGCTGACCGACGAAGTGCGCCGCCTGCATCTGACGGCTTCCGACGGCGCGGTGCGCACGGCGCTGATGTCGAACCCGATCATCGCGTCGCTGCGCAAGCCGGACGGCACGATCGACGCCGAGCGCTACACGCAGTTGCTCGCGATGCAGGGCATGACGCCCGACCAATATCAGGAATCGATCCGCTATCAGCTTTCGCAGAGCCAACTGCCGGAAAACCTGATCAACAGCGCGTTCACGCCGAAGAGCGTGGCGCGGCGCCTGACCGACCTCGCGCAGCAGCAGCGTGAAATCCAGGCCATCGTGCTGAAGCCGGCCGACTACGCGGGCAAGGTGCAGCCGACCGACGCGCAAGTCTCGGCCTACTACGATGCGCACAAGGCGTCGTTCGCCACGGCCGAGACGGCCACCATCCAGTACCTCGTGTTCACGCCGGCTTCGGCGGGCGCGAACGCGCAGCCGTCCGACGCCGATCTGCACAAGTTCTACGAAGACAACGCCGCGCGTTTCCGCACCGAAGCCCAGGTGCGCGTGAGCCACATCTTCATCGAGGCACCGCGCAGCGCCAGCGCCGCCGACAAGGCCGCCGCGAAGGCCAAGGCCGACAAGCTGCTGGCCGACGTCAAGGCGCACCCGGATCAATTCGCGCAGATCGCCGAGAAGAATTCGCAGGATGCCCCGTCGGCCGCGAAGGGCGGCGATCTCGGCTACGTCACGCGCGGCTCGACGGCCGGCGGCCCGGCGTTCGACGACGCGGCGTTCGCGCTGAAGTCGGGCGAGATCAGCAACGTGGTGGAATCGGATCTCGGCTTCCACATCCTGAAGGCCACCGATGTGAAGCCGGCCGCGGTCAAGCCGTTCGACGAAGTCAAGGACAGCATCGCGACCGAACTGAAGCAGCAGTTCGCGGCCAAGGCGTTCACGGATAACTCGGAAGGCTTCACGTCGCTCGTCTACGAGAAGGCCAAGAGCCTGCAGCCCGCTGCCGACAAGTACAAGCTGACCGTGCAGACGGCCACCGTCACGCCGCAGCCGAACCCGCAACTGCCGCCAGACAGCCCGCTCAACAATCCGAAGTTCCTCGCTGCCGTGTTCGCCGCCGATGCGGTCAAGAACGGCAACAACACGCAGGCGATCGACGTCGGCAACAGCACGCTGATCGCCGCGCGCGTGACGGCCGACAAGCCGGCCACGGTGCCCGCGCTCGACGCGATCAAGGATCAGGTCCGCCAGAAGTTCATCGCCGCGGAAAGCGCCAAGCTGGCCAAGCAGGACGGTAAGGACAAGCTCGCGGCGCTGCAGAAATCGAAATCGACCGACGGCTTCCTGCCGGCCGAGAAGATTTCGCGCACGCAGGCCCAAGGCCTGCCGCCCGACGCCGTGGCCGCGATCTACAAGGCCGACGACAAGGCGCTGCCGGCCTATGTCGGCGTGGACCTGGGCGACGGCGGCGGCTACGCGATCTTCCGTGTGAACGCCGTGATCGCGCCGCCGGCGCCGGATCCGAAGCAACTGCAAGCCGCGCAGCAGCAACTGGCGCAGGTCTATGCGCAGAGCGAGAGCGAAGCGTTCATGAAGGCGCTGCGCGCGCGTTCGAAGGTCAAGCTGTACGGCTCGATCGCCGACAACAGCAACCCGAACAACAACGACGACAACTGATCGGCGCGCAAGCAAGCCAGCGCGCTTCAGGCTTCGCCCGACAAACAGCCCCGCTCGTGAACGAGCGGGGCTGTTTGCTTATGGGGGCACGGCCGATGCTCAGTGCGCGCCGGGCCCGAGCAGCGGCTTCATGACGGGCCAGACATTGTCGAGCAGCTTCGGCTGCGCGCCCTGGTTCGGGTGCTTCTGGTCGTCCTGGAACTGGTCGGGCTGGTTTTCCATGCCGGCCAGCAGGAACGGCACCAGCGGCAGGTGCAGTTCCTTCGCGAGCGTGCCGTACATCGCGTGGAACTTCTGCGTGTAATCGAGGCCGTAATTCGGCGGCACGTACATGCCGATCAGCACCACCTTGGCCTTCGCCTGCTGTGCGCCCGCGATGATCGCGCGCAGGTTCTGCTCGGTGGTGGCGATCGGTACGCCGCGCAGCGCGTCGTTCGCGCCGAGCTCGACCACCACGATCGCGGGCTTCAGGCGCGCGAGCAGGGCGGGCAGGCGGGCGCGTCCGCCGCTGGTGGTGTCGCCGCTGACGCTTGCGTTCGCAACGCTATAATCGAGCCGCTGTTGCGCGATGCGCTCGCGCATCAGCGCCACCCAGCCGGTGTCGCGCGGCAGGCCGTATTCGGCGGACAGGCTGTCGCCGAGCACGACGATATTGGGTTTGGCCGCGGCAGAAGGCGCGGCGTTCGCCGCCGGGCTGGCCGCATGGGCGGCGACGGCCGCCAGCGAAGCCGTGGCAGCCACGGCGATCACGACGGCGCGCAGGCCGTTTTTCCAGGAACGTGTGTGCTTCATGCTCAAAAGATGACGGAACCGATCATTGAAGTTCGACAAGTATCGAAGCGCGTGGCCGATGCGGCCGGCGAACTGACGATCCTCGACGGCATCGACCTGACCGTGCACGCCGGCAACAGCGTGGCGATCGTCGGCGCATCGGGATCGGGCAAGTCGACCCTGCTGGGCCTGCTTGCCGGGTTGGACAGCGCGACCGACGGCACGGTTCGCCTGCTCGGCCGCGATCTGAACGGCCTGAACGAGGATCAGCGCGCGGCCCTGCGCAGCGGGGCCGTGGGCTTCGTGTTCCAGTCGTTCCAGTTGATGCCGCATCTGACCGCGCTCGAAAACGTGATGCTGCCGCTCGAACTGCGCGGCGGCATTTCGGCGCGCGAGGCGGCCGAACGGGCGCGGCGCCTGCTCGATCGCGTCGGGCTCGGCGCGCGCACCGGGCACTATCCGAAGCTGCTGTCGGGCGGCGAGCAGCAGCGCGTGGCGCTGGCGCGCGCCTTCGTGACCGATCCGGCGATCCTGTTCGCCGACGAGCCCACCGGCAGCCTCGACGCCGCCACCGGCCACGCGGTCATCGATCTGATGTTCGAACTGAACCGCGCGCAGGGCGCGACGCTGGTGCTCGTCACGCACGATCCGGTGCTCGCGCGCCGCTGCGGCGCGACCATCACGCTCGACGGCGGACGCATCGTGGCCGCCGAGGCGACCGAATCCAGCCCGACCTGAGCGAGCGCGTCGCCCGCATGTGACGGCGGGCTGCAAACAAAAACGGCCGGTGTCGATGTGTCGATACCGGCCGTTTCGCATGATGCGCTGCTTCGGCTCGCCTCAGCCCTGCTTGAGCGCCGCACGCGCGCGCGCGATCAGCGCCGAGGTCGACGAATCGTGCTTGGCCGGATCGATGCTGGCCGCGGTCAGATCGGCCTCGACCACCTTGCCGAGAATCTTGCCGAGCTCCACGCCCCACTGGTCGAACGGGTTGATGTTCCACACCGACGCCTGCACCAGCACCTTGTGCTCGTAGAGCGCGATCAGCGCGCCGAGCGTGCGCGCCGTCAGCGCGTCCACCAGGATCGTCGAGGTCGGCCGGTTGCCGGGGAACGTCAGGTGCGGCGCGAGTTCGGGCTTGTCGCCGGCGATCTTGCGCGCTTCGTCGAGCGTGCGGCCGAGCATCAGCGCCTCGCTCTGCGCGAAGCAGTTGGCGAGCAGCTTCGGATGATGGCTGGCGAGCGGATGCTCGGGCGTCAGCACCGCGATGAAGTCGATCGGCACGATCGTCGGGCCCTGGTGCAGCATCTGGAAGAACGCGTGCTGACCGTTGGTACCCGGCTCGCCCCAGGTGACGGCGGAGGTCGGGTAATCGACGAACGCGCCGTCGAGCCGCGCCGACTTGCCGTTGCTCTCCATTTCGAGCTGCTGCAGGTACGACGGCAGGAAATGCAGCGCTTCCGAATACGGCGCGACGAGATAGCTCTGCGAGCCGAAGAAGTTGCGATACCAGATGCCGATCAGGCCCAGCAGCACCGGCAGGTTCGATTCGAGCGGGGCTTCGCGGAAATGGCGATCCATCTCGTTGGCGCCGGCCAGCAGTTCGTCGAACTGTTGCGGCCCGATCGCGATCATGATCGACAGGCCCACGGCCGACCACAGCGAATAGCGGCCGCCGACCCAATCCCACATTTCGAACACGTTGTGCGCGTCGATGCCGAACTTGACCACTTCCTCGGGGTTGGCCGACACGCCCACGAAGTGCTTGGCGAGCGCGTTTTCCGGGCAGCCGTGCGCGGTCAGCCAATCGCGCGCCGAGCGCGCGTTGGTCATCGTCTCGAGCGTGGTGAAGGTCTTGGAGACGACGATCACGAGCGTCTCTTCCGGATTGCAATGCTCCAGCGCGCGCGACAGGTCGGCGCCGTCGACGTTCGACACGAACGCGCACGACAGCTCGCGGGTGGCCAGGTGATCGAGCGCATGGACGACCATCTTCGGGCCGAGGTCCGAGCCGCCGATGCCGATGTTGATCACGTGGCGCACGCGCTTGCCGGTGTAGCCGGTCCAGCGGCCGTCGCGCACCTGCTCGGCGAACGCGGCCATCTTCTTGCGCTCGGCGGCGATCTGCGCGTGGAACGGCGCGTCGGGCGCGCTCGCGCGCAGCGCCGTGTGCAGGGCCGCGCGGCCTTCGGTGGGGTTGACCACCTCGCCGGCGAACATCGCGTCGCGGCGCGTTTCGACGCCGGCTTCGCGCGCCAGTTGCACGAGCAGCGTCAGCGTGGCGTCGGTGATGCGGTTCTTCGAAAAATCGATGGCCAGGCCGCCGCCCGCGAACGTGAAGCGTTCGGCGCGCGTCGGGGCGGGATCGTTGGCGGGGGCGAACCAGTCGCGCAGTTGCGCGTTGCGGATCTCGTCGTAGTGCGATTGGAGGGCAGGCCAAGCGGGGAGCGAATTCAGCGTCATATCGGTTCTGGGGAAACGGTCGTGACTCGGAAGGCGAGGGCGGCGCGCATCGGGCGCCGCGTGCCGGCGGACTACGCAAGCCGCGCGCGACGGGTCGCGCGCAGAGATGTCCAGTATAGCGGCGTCACCCCCGCGGCGACGTGACGCGTGAATAAAAGTGCCGGTTCAGCAGCCGGCGCACGGCCGGCGCGAGTTCGCCGGCGGCCATGCCGGCCGGGCCCTGGCCGAGCGCGGTCAGGCAGTCGGCGGCCAGCCCGTGCAGATAGACGCCCGCCAGCGCGGCCTCGCAGGCCGGCATGCGTTGCGCGGCGAAGGCGGCGATCAGGCCGCCAAGCACGTCGCCGGTGCCGCCGGTGGCGAGCGCGGCGTTGCCGGTCGGGTTGACGAACACGCGGCCGCCCGGCTCGGCAATCGCCGTGCCCGATCCCTTCAGCACGGCGACA
>NZ_JAAGPF010000108.1 GCF_017104645.1 Burkholderia sp. Ac-20379 | reverse complement strand
AAAAAAAAAAAAACAGCTCAGCGCGTACATGGTCGAATGCGCGTCGCTCATCGACCTGCACTATCTCTGCGGCTCTGCGCTGCTGCGCACCTCTTGCCTGCCCGTCTCTACCGTTCCCTAATTCTTCTGCCCCTTAACGCCTGCCTGCCTTCATCCACCTGCATTCACCTTCGCATCCATTTCCCTCTGCCCCACTTCATGTTTTTTCTCGCCCCGTCGCTCTCGTTTCCGTCTCCC
>NZ_JAAGPF010000107.1 GCF_017104645.1 Burkholderia sp. Ac-20379 | reverse complement strand
GCGCCAGTCCCGCGCCCGCGAGCGTGGCCGCCACGGCCGCGCTCAGCGCGAGGCCGACGGTCACGCCGAAGCCCTGCCAGAGCCACAGCAGGTATTTCGGCGCCAGGAAGCTGTCGATCATCGTCTCGAACCGCTGGCGATCAGGTCTTGTCGCCGATCTTGAACGTGCGCGTGAGCGGCGTCTTGGTGGTCGGGCCGAACCAGCGGTTGTAGATCGTGGTCGCCTGGCCGTCCGCCTCCAGGCCCTTCAGCGTGTCGTTGACGAACGACAGCAGGCGCGGCTCGCCCTTCGGCACACCCACGCCCATGTAGTCGTTGGTGATCGTGAACGGCGGGATTTCGTACTTCTGCTTGTCCGGCACGTTGGCCAGCAGGCCGACCAGCTTCGGGCCGTCCTGCGTGATCGCCTGCACGTTGCCGGCGCGCAGCGCGGCGAACGCGAACGGCGTGTCGTCGTAGGCCACCACGGTCGCCTTCGGGAACTGCTCGCGCACGGCGATCTCGTTGGTGGTGCCCTTGTCGGCGCCGATCCGCAGGCCGTTGATCTGATCCTTCGAGGTCAGCACGCCCTTCTTCGCCAGAAACTGCTGGCCCGACGAGAAATACGGAATGCTGAAATCGACCTGCTTGGCGCGTTCGTCGGTGATCGTGAAGTTGGCGAGCACCAGATCGACCTTGTGCGAGGTCAGGAACGGGATGCGGTTGGCCGGGTTGGTCGATTGCAGTTCGAGCTTCACGCCGAGCTTGTCGGCCAGCGCCTTCGCGTAATCGACATCGAGGCCGACCGTCTTGTTGCTGGTCGCATCGACATAGCCGAACGGCGGATTGCTGTCGAAGGTCGCGACGCGCAGCACGCCGGCCTTCTTGATGTCGTCGAGGCGATCGGCGTGCGCGAGCGCCGGAAACAGGGCGGTGAGGCTGGTCAGGCTGACGAGCGTGGCGGCGAGCAGAGTCTTTTTCATTGGCGGTTCCGTGTGCGGTGGTCGAACCGGGCCGCGGCCGCTGCGTACGCGCCGATCGTGTCGATGCGGGCAGGCGATCCGGCGACCCGGTGGGGCGCAAAAGTAGCATTGCACCGCGCTGGTGCGAACCGATCAATTCGGCTGATCAAAGCAGCAAAAACGATAAGGCCGGGCCGGCCGGCGCCGTGCGCCCGGTTCGAAGCAAACCCGAATTGCTTGGTTGGGCGGGCTGGCCCGCCATGCGACGCTAACCGGTTTCGACCACCCGCACGCGGCCCGCGCCGCCGCCCCGCTCCGACGATGACTGGCAAGCCGATCCGCCTGAACGCGTTCAACATGAACTGCGTCGGCCACATCAATCACGGCCTCTGGACGCACCCGCGCGACCGCTCGGCCGACTACAACACGCTCGCCTACTGGACCGATCTCGCCAAACTGCTCGAACGCGGGCTGTTCGACGGGCTGTTCATCGCCGACATCGTCGGCGTGTACGACGTGTACGGCGGCTCCACCGATCTGACGCTGCGCGAATCGATCCAGTTGCCCGTCAACGACCCGATGATGCTGGTGTCGGCGATGGCCGCCGCCACGCAGCACCTCGGCTTCGGCGTCACCGTGAATCTCACGTACGAGGCGCCCTACCTGCTCGCGCGCCGCTTCTCGACGCTCGATCACCTGACGCAGGGCCGCATCGGCTGGAACGTCGTGACCGGCTACCTCGACAGCGCCGCGCGCGCGATGGGCCTGGCCGGCCAGATCGAGCACGACGAGCGCTACGACCGCGCCGACGAATATCTCGAAGTGGCCTACAAGCTGTGGGAAGGCAGTTGGGAGCCGGGCGCGGTGCGGCGCGACCGCGCGGCGCGCGTGTTCGCCGATCCGGCGAAGGTGCATCGCATCCGCCACCAGGGCCGCTATTACGACGTGGACGGTTATCACCTCGCCGAGCCGTCGCCGCAGCGCACGCCGGTGCTGTTCCAGGCCGGCTCGTCGGGGCGCGGGCAGCAGTTCGCGGTGCGCCACGCCGAATGCGTGTTCGTGTCGAGCGGCAGCCGCGACGGCACGCGCGCGCTGGTCGCGGCGCTGCGCCGTCAGGCCGCCGAGGCCGGGCGCGATCCGGCCAGCCTGAAGATCTTCATGGGCGTGACGGTGATCGTCGGCCGCACCGAGGCCGAGGCGCGCGAGAAATACGCCGAATACGCGCGCTACGCCAGCCCCGAGGCCGGCCTCGCGCACTTCTCGGCCGGCGCCGGCATCGACTACGCGGGGCTCGGCCTCGACGACGAACTGGCCGCCAACGGCAGCCCGAAGCCGCGCGGCATCGAATCGTCGGTGCAGCGCGTGACCGACGGCCGCCAGGGCTTCACGGTGCGCGACCTGCTCGGCCAGATGGCGCTCGGCGGGCGCTACGCGACGATCGTCGGCGATCCGGCGCAGGTGGCCGACGCGCTGACGGGCTGGATCGACGATACCGACATCGACGGCTTCAACCTCGCGCGCACGGTCACGCCGGAAAGCTACGAGGATTTCATCGCGCTGGTGATTCCGGAATTGCAGGCGCGCGGGCGGTACAAGACGGCGTACGAGGCGGGGACGTTGCGCGAGAAGCTGTTCGGCGGCGGGCCGACGTTGCCGGAGACGCATGCGGGGGCGGCTTATCGGCGGTAGGTGGGGCAGCGGATCGATGACCGCAGGCGGGCTCGCCGGCCATCTCGATACCGTGCAGCGCGCCGCGCAACTCGCCCGGACGGGCTTCTCGCCGCTGCAGCGCCCGCTCTCCGCGATAGTCGATTCGATCGGCCAGGTGGCTGGTGGCACCGCGACGCTCACGCGGATGATCAGCTCAACCAGGGCGGCCGTTTCTGCGTCGGCAAGATCACCTATCGCGACTTCAGCCATCAAACGCCGTCGTCGCCGCGGATGACGGACGACGTCGAATCGGCGCGCAAATGGAGGCAGTGAGATGTCTCCGCGAAAATGGTGCAGGAGGATTTCGCCATTCCGATTTCGGCCGCCAACGAAGGCGGGCTCGCGAACCTCACGTACAACTTCAATCGATTATCGAAAATTCAAGCAGCCTGACCGATTTCAAGCAGAATATCCGGCCATGGGCGGAACATTGGATCACGGGTGGCTACGATAGATTGCCGTCCGGATTCCGTCAATGAAGGAGAGTCAGCACCATGGCGCTACGCGATTATTCGGAAGACGACGATTTTTTCGACCAGGGCTTCGCACAGGAAGGCGTGGTTTCCGTCTGGCTCAGCACGCATGATTTCAAGGACAGCGACCCGAGGATCGACACCTTGCAGGATCTCTGCGGGGTCGGCTATTACCGGCTCGACGAGCAAGACAATAATCATTGCGACTTTCAGTTGACCAGCGCCGCCGCGCTGCTGGCCGACCTCTCGTTTTCTGCTTCGTACGGCGATGCCGTCATTGCGGCCGCGGCACAAAAAGGGATTACGCAAGCCTATGGCGTGACCGTTCAGCATAACTTCGCTTACGACCCGGCTCGCGTCACACGCCCCATCGCCCGCGATCCCGTTTTCATCGGCGTATTCTCGTATTCCGTCGACTGATATCCCGCGTTGCAAGCGGAATTTTATTTAGGTGGAATGTGAAAATGGCACTGCGCGATGACTCCGACGATGAGGATTTCTTTGGCCAGGGCTTCGCACAAGAGGGCATGGTCTCGGTCTGGCTTTTCGTCGAGGCCGTGCGCGACGTGGCTCCCCGCACCGACACGCTGCAGGATCTCTGCGGGGTCGGCTATTACCGGCTCAGCGACCAGGAAAGCTTCTATTACGATCATCGGCTCGTCGACGTTGCCGCCATGCTGCCCGAGGCATCGTATGCCGCGACGTTCAGCGATGCCGCCATTGCCGCTGCCCAGGCGAAAGGCATCACGCAGGCCTACGGCTTCATCGTTCAATACGAGTTCGCCTACGATCCCGCGAAGGTGACGCGCCCCATCGCGGACAATCCGGTGTTTATCGGTGCATTCGCGTTTTCGGACGATTGAAGCGGCCTTCGTCCGTCGGTAGCAGCCGGCACCGAGGAACGCCGCGCTGTTCGGTGCAGCCGCAGACGTCGGTGCGCGCTGTTCTCCGTTCACGACCGACTGGTACTTCGACAAGGCCGCGCCGACGCCGATCGCCGGCCTGGGCGCCGGATGCCTCGCGTGGCGGCTCGCTCACGTCGTGCTGCTCGCGGGCAGCCTGCACGCACGTCGGCAAGCATCGAATTCGAACGTCCGAACAGGAGTTATGGAATGGTCAATCAATTTTTAATCGATATCGACACGGAAATATCCAAACCGGGCTTTTTTGATTTTTTGTCTGGCCTGGATACAGACGCAGCGCTTGACAAGAGAAACGTCGATCCATTCGACGACCTCTGGATGCGAGCGTTCAACGATGTTGATGGCGTGGCCATTTCGGTCGATGAAAAGAAATTTCTCGATTCCGTGTGGCTGGGCATCCGGCCCACTCACGGTGTCGATCCACGCACCGATACGCTGCAGGATCTTTGTGGCGTGGGCTATTACGAATTGAGCGATCAGGAGCGCAACTTTCTCGACAACCGATTGACCGATGTGGGCCAACTGCTGGCTCCGCTGTCGTACGCATCGACATTCAGCGATGCCGTCATCGCGGCAGCCGCCGCAAGAAACATCACCGAAGCCTATGGCGTCGTCGTTCAATACGATTTCGCGTACGATCCCGAGCAGGTCGTTCGCCCCATTGCCGAGAGTCCGGTTTTCATCGGCGTGTTCGAGTTCTCGGACGAGTAACGCGCACTTCATGCTTCGGCCACCGCCGATCAGTCAATCCGAATTTATCCAGCCGATGCGATATGTCCATGTCATGCTGACCGGTGTCGTTACCGCGCTGATCACTGCCGCGATACCGCTCGGGTGGCCTGCCCAAGCCCAAGCCACCGGCTTCACGCGCCATGCGCCGAACGGCTTCTTCACCGGGCCGCAGCTCGCGCTGGCGCAGGCCATTCGCGACGGCGATCTTGGGCGCGTGCGGCAGCTCGCGCCGAAAACGGACCTGAATACGCCCGGTGCGAAGCACACCACCCTGCTCGCATTTGCCGTTCAGGAGATCGTCCCGGTCAAAAACGAGGCGAGCAGCCCGCGTTACCGGATCGTCTCGGCACTGCTCGCGCACGGCGCCGATCCCAAGGCACGGCTCGACAATGGCCAATCCATCGCCGAAATCGCGCTACGCGCCGATACGCCGAATCTCTTGCGCGTGCTGCTCGACGGCGGGCTCGACCCGAACTGGCGCTACAACGGCGACACGCCGATGATCTTCGAGGTGGCGGAAAACCGTTTTCTACCGCAACTCGCGCTGCTGCTCGAACACCAGGCCGACGTCAACGCGCGCGATTCGCTTGGCAAGACGGCGCTGTTCCAGGCCACCCTGCTCCAGCAATGGGACACGGTGGATTACCTGCTCGCGCACGGCGCCGATCCGACGCTCGCCAGCGAACTCGGTGTCACCTATGGCTGGGTACTCCAGAACGAATTGCAGCACCACATCGCGCCCGGCTCGCCGGCCAGCGTGCGCATCGAGCAGATCCGCCGCAAGATCGTCGCCGACGGCGCGCCGTGGCCGCCGCTCGATCCCGCGACACAGCGCGCGGCGATGCGTGCGCGCGGCGAGAAGGTCGTGACGCCGGCGGGCCAGGCACAATGAGCGCGCTCGACATGCGGGATTGAGTGATTGCCGGCGAGCGGAACGATGGCTGGCCGCCGATCGTCGGCCAGCTCTTCACAACGATAGCGACGCAGCCCGAGAAACGCCCCATGAATCCGACACGCGCGACAGAAGCACTGGATTTGCCGTTTCGTCCCGCCTTCCTCAGGGGATTGCAACAGGCGCTGCCCTCGGTGCGGATCGTCCACGATCTCGAGCTCGCGAACGCGTTGGCGTTCAGCCAGCACGTGCGGCCCGGCTATCGAATCTGGCAGGACGTCAGCGAGAACTGGCGCGGCGCATTGCGCGGCCATCCGCGCTTCGACGAGGCCCGGCAATTCGCGAGCGCGCACCTGGCACGTCACGCGGCTGCGCGCTCGAACGATGTCGTCGCATACCGCAAGAAGCGCGTGCGCAAGCAGGCCAGCGCCTGGGACGATTTCGTCTTTTCCGATGCGGGCGAGGATGCCCTTCACGTCATCACGAGCGTCGCGATCAACCGCTATCTGGACGACTACGCGGCCGATCCGTTCTTCGACACCGTGTTCGACATCTGCCGGCTCGGCGGCTGGCCGTGCGGGATGACGGCCGACGGCGCCTGCGTGGCGTTCGATCCGGCAACGCTCGCGCAGGCCGCCATGCCGGACGCTACTGGATCGACGCGCCCGTTCGCTGATTGAAGGCGACGCGCATCGCGTCGGGCGTCATCATCTCCATCCGGGCCAGCTCGGCCAGCACGGCGCCCAGAATGGCATCCACACCCGGATCGACAGCCCGCATTTGCGCCAGCAGATCCGGGCCGAATGCGAAATCTTCGTTGCGGCCGGTTTCGCCGGTTTGACGACGCATCCGGTACAGCACGCCGACCCAGTAACGAATCCGGTCGATCGCGGACCACGCGGCATATTGCGCGGGGAACGACGCCTTCTTGATTGCCGACCGGATCACCGCCGCGGGCTCCTGCATGGTCGGCATGTAGACGATCTGTTGACTCGTGGCGATCGTCGCCGACGTGACCGGATCGAGCGCCACGTAGGTTTCGTAGCGCACGTCCGTCTCCGGCTCCAGCATATTGCCGATGCGCACTTTCACGCCGTCCTCTGGCAGGACAATCTCGCGCTCCGCCGGGAAGGCCGACTCGCGCTCCCGGCGCGTCAGCGGACGCGAGAGCTGTCGCGAGAATTCGAGTTCGCGTTGATTGTCCAGTTTCGAATCCAAATACCACACGATGATGGTTTTCGTGTCCGGGTTGTCGTATGCCTTGAGGAACACGGCCTCGGGGATGACGGCGGATACCATGGCGGGCAAGGCCGAATAGGCCAATTTATCCCGTGTCAACATCAGAATTGCTCCAAAATTATCCGTCCCGTTAATTTATCGGTGCCCAGAACCCTGAATTTTACACCGGGGGGTATCAGCGTCTCCGACGAGTAGGCCGGCTTGCCGATCAGGCCGTGGAAGTGCACACCGAAGGCGAGATCCGAAATATCCTTCGCCGCAGTGGTATGAATCAGCATATTGCGATCGCCCACATACGCATCGGCCTCGGACGGCCCCGTGGACCAGAAATTCGATTCGACTATCTGGCCCTTCGTATATTTCGCATCGAAATTCGCGAGCGCATCGGGCTCGCCGAGCCGCCACCCGCGATATTGAAGCGTCGCGGACGACGGCATCTTGTCGAGCCCGGACTTGATCAGCGACGTCAGCCCCTGCGATTCGGGCGTATCGCCCGTCAGCAGCGTCTCGTTCAGATCGCGATAGAACAGCTTCGTCGTGTATCCGAACAGCGCGTGCCCTTCGTCCGGCGTCAAGCCGTGCGTGTCGATCGCCTTGCTGATCAGATCCTGGTACGTTGCACCTTGATCGTTCATCTGTTTATAGAATCCCTCGATTTCCGCCGGAGATTTGCCTGTGAATTTGGAGACCGCACTGAGGTAATCCGGCGCCGCGGCGAGCTCGCCCGGATTGATCGCGGGCGTCTCGACAACCGGCGGCACTTCGGGAACGACCCGCGCACCGAGCCCGGCGGCCTTGGTGCCCGCGAAGCCGCCGAGCAGGCTGCCGCCGAGCATCGACCACTTCTGCCCGTCGGAACCCTCGCCGAAAAACTTCCCGCCCAGCCACGATCCGGCCAGACCGCCGGCAAAACCGCCCACCGTGCCCAACACGGCAACCGCCGGGCCGGCCAGGATGACGGCGGCGGCGAACCCCACGCCCAGCATCGTCCAGTTCACCCAGCCCGGAATCTCGGGGCTGATATCGTCCGTCGTCGCGGTGGCGCCGCCGATGAACACGTTCGGCGAACCGTCGTTGATGATCGCGCTGCACGTGAGCTTATCTTCTTTACGGCTGGCCGGCTGATTGTTGATGAAAACGGTCGACGAGCCTTGCGCCACGATCTGCGGCGATCCCGAATGGTCGCTGCACAGCCCCTGGCTGAGGTGGGCCCGCATCGCCGCGCGGCTGTTGACGAATACGTTGGGAGAACCCGATATCAGGCTGCCTGTCACATGCCGTGGCGCCCACGACATGGTTCCGAGCACTTCGCCGATCCCGCCGCCCGCCGCCGCGCCCGCCGCCACCGCGGCCACCGCGAACAGCGCCGTGCCGCCCGTCAGCGCGACCACCGCGGCGCCGAGCAGCGCGCCGCCGATCAGCCCCGCGATCATCCAGCCCTTCGAGGCGGTGTGCGCGACCGGGTCGCCCAGCCGGGCCGCGGCGAGCAAGCTATCCATCAGTCCACCACCGGGGTCGTGGGCGCGGGCCCGAGGCCGTTGCCGAGATGCGCGCGCACCGCGTCCACATCGCTCAACACGCCGCCGCCCACCACGAATCGCACCTCGTCGAGCCGGGCGAGCAGCGGCCCGTGAACGGCGGGATCCACGGTCCACAGTGCGTACACGTCGCCATTCCGATGCCGCCAGCCGGCGTCCGCGCCCGGGTCGATCTTCAGGGCGAGCGGCGCGCCTTGACGATCGAAGAACGCGACGTCCGACGCGAGCACCTCCGCGATGTCGTGCCGGAACAGTTCCTGCACGCCGTGCACGACGCGCAGCGAACCGTCGGAGCTGCGCAGGACGAAGACGATCGCCGCCCCCGACGCGTCGAGCCGGCTCGCTGCGAACGATGCGCTCGCCGCCTTCAGCGTCACGCTCTCGAGCATGGCCTTGTACTGCGCGTTGCGCGTATCGGAGAACTGTTTCGGGCAGGTGCCGATGAAACTGATCGCGCGCGGCAGCGCCGCGCCGGCGCCATGCGCCACGACGATGGTCTGCCGCTGATGGAGCGGCGTGCCTTCGGACACCCACACGTATTCGACTTCGCGCGCGGTTTCGCCGTCGATCTCGCGAACCTGGATGTTTTTCAGCTCGAAGCGCGGCAGCGTTTTCCGCATTTGCGCGACGAGGCGCTGCACGAAAATATCGACCGTGTCGCCCGCCTCCATCTCGGCCCGCGTGACGACGAAGGTAAATTTGCTGGCCGGATCGTTGCCCGTCGAAAACAAGTGCATCGTGCCGTCGGCGAACTCCTTGGGGAGTTCGAACGCGGCGTCGTTCATCTGATAGGTCGGCATGAGTCGATTGATCCGGAACGGGAGGTACGGTGCCGTCGGCAACAGTTATCGGGCGTGATCGGGGCGATCAATGCGATGCCGCGCCGACACGCCGCTGGATCGCCTCGATACGCGCGAGTTGCGGCGAGCCCTGAGGCGTCTGGGTTCGCTCGTTGGCCACCACCTTGGCGTACGTGAGCCCGTTGTCGTTCTTGACCGCGGGATCGGCGCCATGCGCCAGCAGGTAATCGACCACGTCCCACTGCCGCAGCCGCGTCGCGTCGAAGATCGCCGTCTCGTGCAGCGAGTTGTGGATATTGACGTCGGCCTTGCTGTCGACCAGCACCTTCAGTTGCGCCAGCAATTTGTCTTCCGCCGTGGCGAACAGCAACGGCGTGTCGCCGTCGTAGCGCAGGTCAGGACTCATGCCGCCGTCGATCAGCGCTTTCAGGAAATTCGGCGTATCGGCGCGGGCGGCCAGATACGCGACGTTGCCGTTCTCGCCGAACGTCTGCGCCGGTTTCGCGCCGTCGCGCACCAGTTCGCTGATGATCTTGAGCCGGTCGCTTTGCGCGTCCGTCTTGGCGGGCACCGCCTCCTGGAACGCGAAGGCAAGCAGCGTCATGTTCTTCTCGCCCGGCGCGCCGAGGTCGGCGCCCGATGCCAGCGCCTTCACGCGCGCCAGATCGCCGTCGTGGATCGCCTGTGCAAGCTTCAGTTGCGCGCCGGCGAAGAAATCCTCCGGGGGGTAGCGTTTGAATCCAGCCATGTTGATTCCTTGTGCCTGAGTGGGCCACCAGATGGGCGCGGACACGCAGATCGCGGCAGCGACCGCGCCGATCGCCACTAGTTTTTTATGTCGCATCAATGCGTTCCGAGCGATGACAGGAGCGACGACTGCTGATCGGCAACCGTCGAATTCATTCCACCGAGAACATCGCCCATCTTGTGCCGGTTGAACGTGAAGATACTGCTTCCGGGTATGTTGATCTGCTGCCCCACCGCCTTGGGCATGACGGCGGCCGTCGCGTCGCTGATCGGGCCGAGCGTGCCTTCCTGCATGCCGGTCAGGATATCGCCGTCGACGCGATAGTTGGTGATGGCGGACGCTTGCGGCGCGGCGCCGTACAGCGGCAGCGTGGCGGGATTCAGCCCCGCCGCGTTGAAGGTGGTGGCCATGGAGCCGCTCGCCTCCGAGGCGGCCGACGCCATCCCGCCGCCCAGCGAATGGCCCGTCAGGTCGATGCCGCCGGCATTGCCGGAGCCCTGAATGGCCTTGCCGATCTTGACGGCACGCGCGTAATACGGCGAATCGGATCCGGATCCCTGCGCGATATTGTTCGCCATGTCCTCGCTGGTCGGCCCGAGATGTTCGGTGCCCTTGAACGCCACCGCCGGTTTCATGCTGTCGCCGAACACGGCCGGATCGGGCGCATACGCCTGCGCGCCGAAGTTGCTGTTCGGGATTTTCAAATCGCCCGGCGTGAGGCCGAATTTCTTCAATGCCTCGGGATCGTTGCTGATGTTTTTCCAGCCAGGCGGCGCCGTGCCCGGCGCATACACGGCCTCGGCCAGTTTGGCCATCTGCTGCGCCTTGACCGTAGCCTGCAACTGCTGGGCGGCCGCGCGCACTTTCGGATCCGCGCTGGCCAGGCCCGCCGCGATGATGGCTTGCTGTTGCGCCCACTGGATCGCCAGCGCCTGCTCCGGCGTGACGAACAGCCCCTGATTCAAGTGAATGACGGGGCCGTCGAGAAAAATACCGCTCTGGTTGATCAGGATGCTCGACGCGCCGTGCGAGAGCTTGATGCTGTCGGGCTTCATGGTCACCACGCTCGTGCCGACGCGGTGTTCGATCTGGTCGGTGGCCTGATGGCTCTGGGTGCCCGGGCCGGCGTCGCTGGCGATCGCCTGGGTGTCGAACGTGGTGGCCGTGCTCGAGCGCGCCTTCGCGATGGTTTCGGACAGGCTGCCCTTCGCGACGCTCTTGGTTTCGTCGCCGGCCAGCACCGAGATTTTCCGGAACCCGGATTCGATCGTGCGCGTTTCGTTATCCTTGATAACCGTGTTCATGTCCTTCTGCGCATGCACGAACACTTCCTGGGCGCCATTGACGTCGGAGAACCTCAGCTCGTTGAAACCCGCGCCCTTGTGCGTCTGGCTGCGAATGCCCATCGTCTGGCCATTGCTGCCGTGGTACGGGTTGCCGGATTCGCCGTTGAACACGCGCCCGACCACGACCGGATTGTCCGGATCGCCGTCGTTGTAGGCCACGATGACTTCCTGGCCGATGCGAGGGATGGCCGAGCCGCCCCAGCCCTTGCCGGCCCACGGCTGCGACACGCGGATCCACATGGAATCGGCGCCGTCGAACTTGCCGCGCCGATCCCACAGAAAGTGCAGCTTCACGCGGCTGCCGTCCGTGTAGATCTCTTCGCCCTCGGGCCCCACCACCATGGCGGCCTGGGTGCCTTGCATGAACGGCTTCTCGGTGCGCCGCTCCGGCCGGAACGGCACGTCGAACGGCAGGCAGGTGAAGGTGTTGCGGTAGGGCATCTCCGCATCGTGGCGTGTGTAGTCGTTGACCGCCTGGTGCCGCACGTGAAGGATGACGAAATCCTTGTTGTTGTAGGCGGACACCGGGTGATTCGTCAGCGTGAAGCGGCCGGTGGTCGTCATGCCCCAGGCGAAACCCGTGCCGTTGAAGCGATGCGCCTGCGCCTCCTCGGCTTCCATCGCGTAACGCGCATAGCGCTGGCCGTCGTCGCCGTGGTCGTACAGCGATTGATATTCGTAACGCTCGGTGTTGCCGACGTTCGGATTCTTCAAGGCAACGCTGGGCGCCTCGACGTGCATCAATTTCGACGAAGGCTTGTTGTAATTGAAGTCGCGAAGCGTGACCTTTCCGACGCGGAAGCTGAAGGCCTCGTTCCAGTTGTCGATGCCGTTGCGCTCGCTCGCCGCGCTGTCGGCGTAATACGGAATGGTCTTGAGGTTCGGGATCGGACGGAACACCGAATTGGTGTCGCCCACCACCAGCACGTGCTTGTCCTTTTCGAACCGGAACGACCACAGCAGGCCCTCCTGCTCCATCAACCGGGCGCAGAAGTTGTAATAGGACTCCTTGTACATCACGATGTATTCAAGTTTGGGCCGCTTGACCTTCACATTGAATTCGAAATCCTTGAAACCGAACTCTTCGAAAATATCGGTCAGGATTTCCACCGCGGTCTTGCCCTGGAAAATCCGGCAATCGGTCGAACGCGTGAGAAACCACAGCCACGGCACCACGCTCATTTCATAGCGAGTTACGGTGCCTGAATTACCGACCCGGCCGAATGAGGCGACGAAACCATGGAAATAGCGGGCGCCATCGTCGCTGGAACTCGACGTAAACGGCAGCACGGCGTTCGTGCTTTGCGGCGACAGCGCAAGACGCACATTCAATCCGACCAGTTTCTCGGGATTGATATTGTTCTGATGCGAAAGGAGATCGACGTGAATCTCGGGAAGCTGATTGACGTATTCGTCGATCACGACGGCGCTGACCAGCAGCGCATCGGGCCCCAATGGCGTCTCGAGCGTGACGAAGCGATTCTGCTGGGTCAGGCGCGGCTGCGCACCGGTTACCGCGTTGATCGAGTCGGCAATGCTCGACGGCGTCTTGCCCAGCAAGGCTGCGCCGGTTTGCGCCAACTGCACCGCCCGCGCGGCGCCACCGATCAGGCCGGCGCCCGGCATGCCCGTCAGCGAGCTCAATTGCCCGGCCAATCCCACGACCGAACCCAGGTCGCCGATAGCGCCCCCCGCCCCGCCACCGTTTCCCAATGATGCGAAACTCATAGTCAACCCCGTCGCCTGACACGGATAACGCCACGTTTTATATACGTCCACACCCGGTTAATCTTGCGAAAATCCGGACGCGCAAATATATCAAAAAGCTAACAGCACAACAATGAAGTTACCCCTCTGAAATCGTTATCCATGGAAAATCAGTAAATTCAACCGAGTAAATTCAAAATCGGTAATTTTTGGAAATGATCGATATATCCGGGAATTCCGTCATTAACCGGCCGGCTCGATCCGGCAGCGCGGAGCCGGGTCGCGCGCGGTATCAGCGCGGTATCAAACGAGCCACTGCGCCCCTTGTCGCGGCGCACAACGTTTCAATTCGGCGCCGGTTTGCTTCGACAGCAGCACGAACTGAACGAAGCCGTTCGTGCTGACGTAGTCGGCGAAAAATCGATCCATCACCTCGGCGAACAGGCTCACGCTGCTGCCGATGAACGCCGGCTCGTCCACCGTCAGCCTCACTTCGAGCCCGCGAACCAGGGCCGGGCACGGCGGCCGGCCGATCCACAGCCGGCGCGCGCGATGTTCGAGCGCGACGAGCCCGTCGGCTTGCGCGGCCGACGCCGCAGACAGGCCGGCATGATGCCGAAACAGCCGCTTCAGCTCGGCCAGGCCGTGCCGATCGAGTTGCGCCGGGCGCCGCACCAGGCAGGTCAGGATCCGCCACAGCGCGCCGTCCTGCATCGACGGCGGCAGGCTCCGGGACGGCTGGCGCAGCAGCACGATCGGGCAATGGAGATCGTCCTCGCGCAACTCCAGATCGCCTTGCGCATTGCCGAACGGCATCGCGCTCGGGAGATCCCGATTGGTGCAGGTGAGATCGAGCGCGAGTTCGCCGCCCCCCGCGGTGGCCACGGCGCCCGTCAGGTCGGCCAGCGCGATCGCGGTTGCGTGCTCGCCCGTGCCGGGTGCCCGCGAGGCGTCGCGAGTCGTCAGCCAGTACAGGCGCGAGGCCGCGCCGTCGTGGCCGTGGAACAGCGAGCGCAGCGGCGTGATGTCCTGCTCCGCGTGCGTGCCGTGTCGCGTGAGCCGGACGGCGTCGATCGACAGGACAGCGGTATTCGCGATCTCGGGCGCCTGCGGCACGACCGGGTAGGACGATGCCTCGTCGGCGGTTTCGATCGGGCTGGCTTCGCAGTCGAAGACATTGACCACCGGCGTGCAGAACAGCTTGAAGTGATCGGCCGACAGCATCTCCATGCGCTGAGCCGCGCTGGCATCCTGCGGCCCATTGGCGATCGCCAGATGCAAGGTGATGCGGCCGCTCGATCCCGCGATCCGTTTCAGCGCGGCGAAATCGATATCGACGAAGTCGAATTTCTCGGGAAACGCGAAATACTCCATCAGCAAACGCGAGGTCGCGACGAAATCCTCCTGCCGGCCAAGCATCGATTCCTGCGCATCGAATCCAACGGGCGAAACGGGAATTCGCGGAAGGCGCACCCAATGCCCCGAACCGTCGACTTCGGCAAACGCGGCGGTGGCATGCAGCAGCAAGGCGTCCGCCAGCGTGGCGACCACTTCCCGCAATCCGTCGAGATAGAGCCGAACCCGGCCGGGCACGCGCGTGAAATCGGCCCGATCGCCCGCCGCCGCGAACGTGATCGACAGCACCCCGGCCGTCCGGGCCGGCAATGGCACGCTCGCCGGCGCGGAAACTGCGATCGCATACCGGGCATCCTGGAGCTCGAGCGGCAACAGCGTCACGTCGTACACCGAACGAAACCGGAATCCATTGCCGTGGGCGACGAACGGCGAGCCGCGTTCGATCGTCCTGGGCTCGGTCAACTGGCCGAACAGGCCGCTTGCATCGAACCGGGCGATGGAGCATGAGGGAAACGGCTGGAGATAGCGCGGATAGAGCGTCTCCAGCATTGCTTCGGTGAACTCGGGAAAATCGTCCTCGATGCGCATATCGAGCCGTGCGGCCAGCAGCGCGAACGACTGAATCATGTGTTCGACGTGCGGATCGCCGGAATTTTCCCCGGAAATCGATAGACGTGCGGCGATCTTGGGATACCTCGCCGCAAATGCCTGGAACGCACGCCGCGCCTGCGCGAGTTCCCTCTCATAATGCGAAAGCAATTCTTCCATGGGACTCGATTGCCTTTCGTATCGCCGCAGCGCGCCGAACCCATTGTGACGGCAGCACACCGCGCGTAATAATCGGAAATATTTTGGTTCGCAGTGTAGCAAAGATTGATTGCGGCACCGGCCATTCCGATTCCGCCCCGGCCACCGCCTCGCGCGACGCCGCCACAACACCGCTTCCTCCGCCTCGGCGCCACCCCCGCCAAACCCGAAATTCTTAGCAGAATTGATTGGTTTGGCCGCATCGGCACGATCACTACACTCGTCATGTCTTGTCATGACAAGTTGATCATGCCGAATTCCAATATCGTCCCGCTGTCCCCGCAGCCGCTTTACGAACAGATCAAGGACGCGCTGCGCGCGCGGATCCTCGACGGCACCTATGCGCCGCACGCGCGCATGCCGTCGGAACACGACCTCTGCGCGCTGTTCGGCGTGAGCCGCATCACCGTGCGGCAGGCGCTCGGCGATTTGCAGAAGGAGGGCCTGGTGTTCCGCATCCACGGCAAGGGCACCTTCGTCGCCAAGCCGAAGGCATTCCAGAACGTGGCGTCGCTGCAAGGCTTCGCCGAGGCGATGTCGTCGATGGGCTACGAGATCCTGAACCAGTTGCGCAGCCTGCGCACCGTCAAGGCCGATCGCCACGTGGCGGCCAAACTTCAGTTGCCCGAAGGATCGGACGTCACCGAGATCCGCCGCGTGCGGCTGCTGAACCGCGAGCCGGTGTCGCTCGAAATCACCTGGGTGCCGGAAGCGCTCGGCAAACGCCTGGCCAACACCGATCTGACCACCCGCGACATCTTCCTGATCCTCGAAAACGACTGCGGCGTGCCGCTCGGCCACGCCGACCTGTCGATCGACGCGATCCTCGCCGACGACGAGATCGTCGAGGCGCTGCGCGTGGAAGACGGCAGCCCGGTGCTGCGCATCGAGCGCCTGACGCACGACGAGGCCGGCCAGCCGGTCGATTACGAATACCTGTATTTCCGCGGCGACGCCTTCCAGTACCGGCTGCGCGTCGACCGTCAAAAACCGCGCGCCCACCGGAGGAACCCGCGATGAATACCCAAGTGCTCGACTACGATCTGGTCGTGGTCGGCGGCGGCACGGCCGGCCCGATGGCCGCGATCAAGGCGAAGGAACGCAATCCCGCGCTGAAGGTGCTGCTGCTCGAAAAGGCCAACGTGAAGCGCAGCGGCGCGATCTCGATGGGGATGGACGGCCTGAACAACGCCGTGATCCCCGGCCACGCCACGCCCGAGCAATACACGCGCGAAATCACGGTGGCCAACGACGGCATCGTCGACCAATCCGCCGTGTACGCCTACGCCAAGCACAGCTTCGCGACCATCGAGCAGCTCGACCGCTGGGGCGTGAAGTTCGAGAAGGACGGCAACGGCGAATACGCGGTCAAGAAGGTGCACCACATGGGCGCCTACGTGCTGCCGATGCCGGAAGGCCACGACATCAAGAAGATCCTGTACCGCCAGCTCAAGCGCGCGCGCATCGCGATCACCAACCGGATCGTCGCCACGCGCGTGCTGACCGACGCGCAGGGGCGCGCCGCCGGCGTGCTCGGCTTCGACTGCCGCACGGCGCAATTCCACGTGATCCGCGCCAAGGCCGTGATCCTGTGCTGCGGCGCGGCCGGCCGGCTCGGCCTGCCCTCGTCCGGCTATCTGATGGGCACCTACGAGAACCCGACCAACGCCGGCGACGGTTACGCGATGGCCTATCACGCCGGCGCGGCGCTCGCGAACCTCGAATGCTTCCAGATCAACCCGCTGATCAAGGATTACAACGGCCCGGCCTGCGCCTACGTGACCGGCCCGCTCGGCGGCTTCACCGCGAACGGCAACGGCGAACGCTTCATCGAGTGCGACTACTGGAGCGGCCAGATGATGTGGGAGTTCTACCAGGAGCTGCAAGGCGGGCGCGGCCCGGTGTTCCTGAAGCTCGACCACCTGGCCGAGGAAACCATCCGCACCATCGAGGAGATCCTGCACACCAACGAGCGGCCGAGCCGCGGCCGCTTCCACGCCGGGCGCGGCACCGATTACCGGCAGCAGATGGTGGAGATGCACATCTCCGAAATCGGCTTCTGCAGCGGCCACAGCGCCTCGGGCGTGTATGTGGACGAGCACGGCCTGACCACCGTGCCGGGGCTCTACGCGGCGGGCGACATGGCGGCCGTGCCGCACAACTACATGCTCGGCGCGTTCACCTACGGCTGGTTCGCGGGCCAGCACGCGGCCGACGACATCGCGGGCCGCGACCTGTCGCCGGTCGACGAGCAGCAGGTGGCCGCCGAGCGCGCGCGCGTGCTGGCGCCGCTCGAACGCGAGCACGGCCTCGCGCCGTCGCAGGTGGAATACAAGCTGCGCCGCATGGTCAACGATTACCTGCAGCCGCCGAAGGTCACGCGCAAGATGGAAATCGGGCTGCAGCGCTTCGGCGAGATCGGCGAGGACATCGGTGCGATCCGCGCGGCCAACCCGCACGAGCTGATGCGCGCGGCCGAGGTGAGCATGATCCGCGATTGCGCCGAGATGGCCGCGCGCGCCTCGCTGTTCCGCACCGAGAGCCGCTGGGGCCTCTATCACCATCGCGTCGATTTCCCCGAGCGCAACGACCGCGACTGGTTCTGCCACACGCATCTGCGCAAGGATGCGACAGGCCGCATGACCAGCGAGAAGCGCGAGATCGAACCGTATTGCGTGCCGGTGTCCGACGCCGAACTGGGCGCCTATTCGCGGCTGCGCGTGCGCGAGCAGCCCGGCGCAACCCAAGCGGCCGACACCGCCGCCGCACTCTGAGGAACCCGAATCATGCCGACCACCCCACACGACATTCTCCAGCGCAGCAGCGCGCCCGTGACGATCGACGAATCGCTGTGCATCGCCGAGAAGGGCTGCACCGTCTGCGTCGACGTCTGCCCGCTCGATCTGCTCGCGATCGACACCTCGAAGGGCAAGGCCTACATGCAGTTCGACGAATGCTGGTATTGCATGCCCTGCGAACGCGACTGCCCCACCGGCGCGGTCACGGTCGCGATTCCGTACCTGTTGCGCTGACGCCCGGCACGCCGCCGCTCTCCACCCCCACGCTCGAACGAACAACGATATGCTCTCCTCACGATTTCTGCGCCGCCTGGCGGCGCCGGCCCTGCTCGCCGCGGCCGCCGCGGCGCACGCCGACACCATCCGCATCGCGATCGGCACGCAGGACACCACCATCAACTGCGCGGCCGGCGGCCTGCTGATCCGCGAGCTGCACCTGCTCGACAAATACCTGCCGCACACCGGCAAGTACGCCAACACCAAGTACGACATCGAGTGGAAGGACTTCACGTCCGGCGCGCCGATCACCAACGAGATGGTGGCCGGCAAGCTCGATTTCGGCGTGATGGCCGATTTCCCCGGCGCGCTGAACGGCGCGGCGTTCCGCAAGGCGGGCAAGCGCAGCGAGTTCATCACGGTGCTGTCGGGCAGCGTGGACGGCAGCGGCAACGGCATCGTGGTGCCGAACGATTCGCCGGTGCACGGCATCGCCGATCTGAAGGGCAAGACGATCTCGGTGCCGTTCGCGTCCACGGCGCACGGCATGCTGCTGCGCGCGATCCGTGCGCAGGGCTGGAACCCCGACACCGACGTCAACATCATCACGCAGGCGCCCGAAGTGGCCGGCAGCGCGCTGAAGGCCGGCAAGATCGCCGCGCACGCCGATTTCGTGCCGTATGCGGACCTGTTCCCGTATCGCGGCATCGCCCGCAAGATCTACGACGGCTCGCAGGCGCACGCGCCCACCTTCCACGGCACGCTGGTCGATGCCGATTACGCGGCGCGCTACCCCGAAGTGGTGGTGGCCTACCTGCGCGCGGCGATCGAGGCCAACCAGCGGCTCGACCGCGAACCGGAGAAAACCGCGCTGCTGATCGAGAAGGTGACCGGCATCGAGGCGCCCGTCGATTACCTGTACCTCGGCCCGCTCGGCCTGCAAACGCGCGACCTGAGCTGGAAGCCCGCCTACCGGCAGGCCGTGGCCACCGCGATCGACACGCTCAAGCTGCTCAAGAAGAGCGACACCGAGCCCGATCCGGCCACGTTCGTCGACGATCGCTATATCCGCGAGGCGTTCAAGCAATCGGGCCTCGACTACGCCGCCGCGCTGAAGAACGCCGCGCCCACCCCGCTCGCCGCCAACGACGCGAAAACCGGCAAGCCGCTCGGCAACGCACGCGACCTCGCCCAGCTGTGGCCGGCCGGCGACGCGCCGATCCGCAACTACGCGCAGCCGGCCGACGCGTTCGCCGAGGCACGCCGCATCGAGCAAGGCGGCGGCAAGCTGCGCGCGCTGTTCGTGCGCGATCACGACAGCGGCCTGAAGCTGTTCGCGAATCAGGCCTGGTACGTGAAGGGCGCGCAGGGCGAAATCGCCGCGTTCCTGTTGAAATCGGACGCCGAAACCTATGCGCAGCGCGCCGCCGGCACGGTGGCCGATTACGCGGCCGTCTCGGGGCTGGCGGCTCCGGCCATCGCCACCACCGCCGCGCGCTGAGCGCCCCGCGGTTCACCCCGTTCCGCCTTTCCTCCGAGGAGGGGCCCGCATGGCCGCCGCCTTCGATGTTCCGGACCCGGCCCGCCCCGGGCCGCGGCCCGCCGCTCAGGCGCCCGGCCGCCGCGCGGCGTGGCGCCGCCGCGCGATCCGCACCGCCTCGCTCGCGGCCTGCATCGCGCTCTGGCAGGCGGCCGTGCACTTTCGCGTGTCGCTCGGGCTGATCACGTTCGCCAATGTGCCGTCGCCGGCCGACGTGCTGCCCGCGTTGTGGACGCTGCTGCAATCGCCGAAGCTGCCGATGCACCTGGCCGCCAGCCTGACGCGCGTGCTGGCCGGCTTCGGCGCGGCGGCCGTGACGGGCGTGGGCCTCGGCCTGCTGATCGGCCGCTACCGGCTGCTGGAGGACGTGCTGCTGACGCCGCTCGAGGTGCTGCGGCCGATTCCGGCCGTGGCCTGGATTCCGCTCGCGATCCTGATGTTTCCGTCGTCGGAACTGAGCATGATGTTCATAACGTTCATCGGCGCGCTATTTCCGATCCTGCTGAACACCGTGCACGGCGTGGAGGCGCTCGACCGGCGGCTGGTGGCCACCGCGCGCGGGCTCGGCGCGCGCTCGTTCGCGCTGTATCTCGAAGTGGTGCTGCCCGGCGCCGCGCCGGCGATCTTCACCGGCCTGTCGATCGGCATGGGCACCGCGTGGTTCTGCCTCGTGACGGCCGAGATGATCGCCGGGCAGTACGGCATCGGCTACTTCACGTGGGAGTCCTACACGCTGCAAAACTATGCCGACATCGTGGTGGGGATGGGGCTGATCGGCGTGCTCGGCATGGGCAGCAGCCTGCTCGTCAAGCGGCTCGGCACGCTGCTCACGCCGTGGTACCGCCAGCGCGGAGGCCTGCGATGAACGCCGCGCTGCCCGTTTCCGCCGCGGCCGATACCGTGTCGCACGACGCCGCGCCCGCCGCCGGCCGCATCGACGTGCGCGGCCTGACCGTCGAGGTCGGCCCGCCGCAGGCGCGCGTGGCCGCCATCGATGCGCTCGATCTGACGATTGCACCCGGCGAATTCGTCTGCGTGCTCGGGCCGTCGGGCTGCGGGAAATCCACGCTGCTCGGCGCGATCGCGGGCCACGTGCGCGGCGCGCACGGCGCGGTGGAGGTGGACGGCGCGCGCGTCGCGGCGCCCTCGCCCGAACGCGGCCTGGTGTTCCAGCAGCACACGCTGTTTCCGTGGAAACGCGTGCTCGACAACGTCGCGTTCGGCCCGAAGATGCGCGGCGTATCGGCCGATGCGCGCCGCCGCGACGCGGCCGAGATGCTGGCGCTGGTGGGCCTGGACGGCTACCAGGCGCATTACCCGGCCGAGCTGTCGGGCGGCATGCAGCAGCGCGTCGAGATCGCGCGCGTACTGATGAACCGGCCGCACGTGCTGCTGATGGACGAGCCGTTCGGCGCGCTCGACGCGCAGACGCGCCGCATGATGCAGGCGCTGCTGCTCGACGTCTGGGCCCAGGTGCGCACCACCGTGGTGTTCGTCACGCACGACATCGACGAAGCGCTGTTCCTCGGCGGCCGGATCGTGATGCTGTCGGCGCGGCCGGCGCGCATCGTCGCCGACCTGCCGGTGCCGCTCGCCCGCCCGCGCAGCGACGACAGCACCACCGATCCCGTGTTCGTCGACCTGAAACGCCGCTGCCTGGCCTTGCTGCGCGAGGCGGCCTGACGCCCGCGCCGCACGATTCGCCTTCCCTTTTCCGATCCGTCCCGAGAGACCGATAGATGACCGCCCTTTCCCCGCCCGCCGCGCCGCCCGCACTGCCCGAGTTGCCGGCGCTGCTAGACCTCGCGGCCGTCGATCCCGACGCGCTGCCGCTGCTCGCACGCCTGACCGATGCCGACGCCGCCGTGCGCCGCATCGCCACGTTCGAGCTTGCCGATCTGGAGGACCCCGAACTGGTGCCGGTGTTCGTCGCCACGCTGGGCGCCGATCCGGCCGCCGAGGTGCGCCGCGAGGCCGCGCTTGCGCTGGCCGCCTGGGAGCAGCACGACGCCGTGGACGCGCTGTGCGCCGCGCTGCTCGATGCCGACGAAGCCGTGCGCGAGGCCGCCGCGCAAAGCCTGTCCGAGCTGAAGGAGCCGGCCTCGGGCGCCACGCTGCGCCGCT
>NZ_JAAGPF010000106.1 GCF_017104645.1 Burkholderia sp. Ac-20379 | reverse complement strand
AAAACGATCCACGACGGATGTCAGAAGAGAAGATCAGAGAGTGAGAAGGAGGAATAGTTAGTCTGAGATGTGGACGGGTGTGAGGCGCGAGCAGAGTGTAGGAGTGGAGTGGTAAGGAACGTCGACGTGATGAAGGGTGAAGATGGCGACGTTCACAGTGATATGACACGAGCGGCAGAATATATCGTGGAGGATCGCACCGGGGGGGGGGGGGGGGGGGGTTTTTTTTTTTA
>NZ_JAAGPF010000105.1 GCF_017104645.1 Burkholderia sp. Ac-20379 | reverse complement strand
CGAGGCCGCCCCCGCCGCCGAGGCGATCGCCGCCGCACCGCAAGCCGCCGACGATCCGGAAGCGAAGAAACGCGCGATCATCGCCGCCGCGCTGGAGCGCGCGCGCAAGAAGAAGGAAGAACTGGCCGCGAGCGGCGGCGCGCCGAAGAACACCGACAACGTCAGCCCGGCCGTACAGGCGCAGATCGACGCCGCCGAAGCGCGCCGCAAGCGCATCGAGGCCGAACGCCAGGCAGCCGGCGCCGCCCCCGACGCCGAACCGCCGGCCACGCCGCCCCGCACCGAATGAACGCCAACAAACGACGCGCGATCTACGAGACGCTGCAAAGCCTCAATCCGCACCCGACCACCGAGCTCGAATACACCACGCCGTTCGAACTCCTGATCGCGGTGCTGTTGTCGGCGCAGGCCACCGACGTGTCGGTCAACAAGGCGATGCGCAAGATGTTTCCGGTGGCGAACACGCCCGCGCAGGTGCTCGCACTCGGCGAGGCCGGCGTGACCGATTACATCAAGACGATCGGCCTCTACAAGACCAAGGCGAAGAACGTCGTCGCGACCTGCCGGATCCTGCTCGATCAATACGGCGGCGAGGTGCCGGCCGATCGCGAGGCGCTCGAAGGCCTGCCCGGCGTGGGCCGCAAGACCGCCAACGTGGTGCTGAACACGGCGTTCGGGCAGCCGACCATCGCCGTCGACACGCATATCTTCCGTGTCGCCAACCGCACCGGCCTCGCGCCCGGCAAGGACGTACGCGCCGTCGAGGCAGGGCTCGAGAAGTTCACGCCGGCCGAATTCCTGCAGGACGCGCATCACTGGCTGATCCTGCACGGCCGCTACGTCTGCAAGGCGCGCCGGCCCGAGTGCTGGCATTGCGCGATCGAGCCGCTCTGCGAATTCCGGCCCAAGACGCCGGCGCCGCTCGAGTAAATCGTTCGCAGCGCGAAGCAGTGCGTGAGTACGCGGCGGCTTCGGCCGCCGTTTTTGCGCCGGCTTGCAGGATCGGCGCGATTGTTTCGCAGTCCGAGCCGTCAGGCATTGGCCGTGGCAGTAGCCGCGTCGTCGGCCTTGCCGCCTGCCTTCACGAGCCACAGCACGGCCGTCAGCACCGCCACGCCGCCCGCCCACTGCATCGGCGAGAGCGCCTCGCCGAACAGCAGCGCCGCGAGGGCGACGGTCACCACCGGCTCCAGCGTCGACAGCATCGATGTGCGTGCCGCGCCCAGCAGCGCAAGCCCGGCGAAGAACGCCAGCATCGCGCCGACCGTCGACACCAGCGCGATACCGAGCAGTGCGAACCAGCTCGACGCGGCGTGCGGCCAATGCGGCGCGACGCCGAACGCGGCCAGCCGCACGAGCGCGATCAGCACGAACATCGCGGTGGCGGCCAGGCAGATGATCGCCGTGGTGGCGAGCGGATCGACGCCGCGCGTGGCGCGCGCGCCGGCCACGATATAGAGCGAATAGATCACGGCGGCGGCCAGCGACAGCGCGATGCCGAGCGGCTCGCCGTGCCCGCCGCCCACCATCAGCGCCGAACCGGCCACGCACAGCACCAGCGCCATCGCCTTCATGCGCGTGAGCCGCTCGCCGAGCCACCACGCGGCCAGCAACGTGACGAACGCCGGATACAGGTACAGCAGCAGCGCGACCAGGCTGGCCTGCGCATGCTGCAGCGCGGTGAAATAGCAGAACGATTGGCCGACATAGCCGATCGCGCCCATCGCGGCGATCCGCGCGCAGGCGCGGCGGCCGGGCCACGCCACGCCGCGGCGCCAGGCGATCAGGGCCAGCAGCGCGCCGCCCACGCCGAAACGGAAGATCAGCAGGCCCAGCACGTCGACGCCGCCCGCATACGCATAACGGCCGAAAATCGCCATCGCGCCGAACGCGGCGGCCGACAGCGCGACGATCAGGGCGCCGCGAACGGCGGTGGACGGCGAAGCCTGCGCGGCGGCGGTGCTCATGGGCGAACCTGCTGGGGCGGAACCACGGTGGAAGGGCTGAACGGCCAGCCGGCGATTCTAGCGAGCGCCGCGCCTGCCCGGTACTCAGGAAAGCGCGAAGCCCGGCCCGGCAGTGCGCGCCGCGGCGGCGTAGAATGGCCGCTTTCGCGGCACGTCGACCGCCCGCCAGAGTCCCCGAATCATGTTCAATCCGAGCCGCGACGAAGTGCGTCGCTTCTTCATCGACGCCCGCCGCAAACAGCGCCAGGGCGAAATCCTCACGCCGCTCGAGGCGATCGCCGCCGATTGGATCGTCGAGCACCCCGAATACCACGCGGAGCTCGACGACGATACCGAAGCCGGCGCCCGCGAATATCCGCCCGAAGCCGGCCGTACCAACCCGTTCCTGCATCTGTCGATGCATCTGGCGATCAGCGAGCAGTTGTCGATCGACCAGCCGCCCGGCATCCGCGCCGCGCACGAGAAGCTGGCGGCGCGCCTGCCGTCGGCACACGACGCGCAGCACGCGATCATGGAATGCCTGGGCGAGACGATCTGGGAGGCGCAGCGCACCAGCACGCCGCCCGATACGGACGCCTACCTGCAGCGGATCCTGCGCCGCGCCTCGCGCGACTGAGGCGCGGCGGCCTCGCCGCCCATCGCTCGCGCCCTGAAAAAATGCCCCGCCGAAGCGGGGCATTGCGTATTAGCGTCAGCCTCGGCGGGCGCTCATTTCTTGAACACCAGGCTGCCCGGCAGCGATTCCAGATAGGCCGCGATATCGTTCATGTCGCCGATCGACAGGCTCTGCACCTGCGCCTGCATGATCGCGTTGTTGCGGCCCAGCAGCGGGTTCGACAGGCCCATCTGGTATTGGCGCATCGCCCATACGAGGTAATCGGCGCGCTGCCCCGCGATGCGCGGATATTCGGCGTTGATCGGATTGTCGAGCTTGGTGCCGTGGCAGGCGGCGCAATTGTGCGTCTCGACGAGCTGCTTGCCCTTGGCCGCATCGGCCGCGTGCGCGGCGCCCGTCGCGAGGCAGGCGGCCAGCGCAAGCGCCGCCGCGATGCGCAATGCCGGTTGAGGCTGATTCATGGTGGCTCCTGTGCGGCTGAACGAACGCCAGCGCGGGCTTATTTATAGGGATTGATCTTCGAATCGGGCTTCTGGGCCGCGTAATACGCGGCGAGATCCGCGATGTCCTGGTCGGTCAGCGACGCGGCCACCGCGTTCATCGACGCGAAATGGCGGTCCTTCTTCCGGTACGCCTTCAGCGCGTTTTCCAGGTATTGCTGATTCTGCCCGCCCAGCAGCGGCACCCGATACACCTCGGGATACGCCGTGCGGTAATCTTCGATGCCATGACAGCCGATGCACATCGCAGCCTTGCCGGCCCCGTCCTTCGGGTTGCCTGCCGCCTGGGCCGCCGTCCCGGCGGACACCGCGAGCGCTACGATTACCGCGGCCACGACCTGTTTGCCGACGAAATTGTTCATAGCTTGTACCTAGCTTGAGGGGAAAACCTGTCGCCCGGTAAGGCAACGGACTGCGTCATTTTGCTTATAGATGAGACACGCAGGCCGAAAAGCGAGCCGATTGTAACGCGCTGCCGACGACGCAGTCCATCCGCGCCAGCCCTGCCCCGCAACCGCCCGCTCCGGCCCGCAAACCCCCACCGGACAACGCCCGCCACGATACCAAGGGGCGCCCCGACGCAACAGCGCCTTTGACTTATACTGGGATTTTTCGCAGGAAACAGGCCGCCATGCGCTTCGAAGGTTCCTCGCAATATGTCGCCACCGACGATCTCAAGCTCGCCGTCAACGCGGCGCTGACGCTGCAACGCCCGCTGCTCGTCAAGGGCGAGCCCGGCACCGGCAAGACCATGCTGGCCGAGGAAGTGGCGGCGGCGCTCGGCATGCCGCTGCTGCAATGGCACGTCAAGTCCACCACCAAGGCGCAGCAGGGCCTGTACGAATACGACGCCGTCTCGCGGCTGCGCGATTCGCAACTCGGCGACGAACGCGTCAAGGACATCGGCAACTACATCGTGCGCGGCGTGCTCTGGCAGGCCTTCGAAGCCGACGAACCGTGCGTGCTGCTGATCGACGAGGTCGACAAGGCCGACATCGAATTCCCGAACGACCTGCTGCGCGAGCTCGACCGCATGGAATTCCATGTGTACGAAACGCGCCAGATGGTGCGCGCCCGGCACCGGCCGCTCGTCATCATCACGTCGAACAACGAAAAGGAGCTGCCCGACGCGTTCCTGCGCCGCTGCTTCTTCCACTACATCCAGTTCCCCGATCCGTCGACGATGCAGCGCATCATCGAGGTTCACTATCCCGGCATCAAGCAGGCGCTGGTGCGCACCGCGCTGGAGAGCTTCTTCGAATTGCGCGGCGTGGCGGGGCTCAAGAAAAAACCTTCGACCTCCGAACTGCTCGACTGGCTGAAGCTGCTGCTGGCCGAGGACATCCCGCCCGAAGCGCTGCGCTCCACCGACCACAAGCTCGTGGTGCCGCCGCTGGCCGGCGCGCTGCTCAAGAACGAGCAGGACATGAGCCTGTTCGAGCGGCTCGTGCAGATGAACCGCCACAACCGCTGAGCCACGCCCAGCCGAGGAACCCGATCGTGCCCCGCCCCGCCTTCGCCACCGTGACCTGCGCACCCGCCGCGGGCGTTTCGCGATGCTGATCGATTTCTTCTATTCGCTGCGCGCGGCCAAGCTGCCCGTCTCGGTCAAGGAATACCTGATGCTGCTCGATGCGCTGCGTCAGGACGTGATTCCGCCGTCGATCGATGCGTTCTACTACCTGTCGCGCATGACGCTGGTGAAGGACGAGCAATATTTCGACCGCTTCGATCAGGCGTTCGGCGCGTATTTCCACGGCGTGGCCACGCTGCCCGCCGAGGCGTTCGAGATCCCGCCCGACTGGCTCGAAAAGAAGCTGCAACGCGAGCTGACGCCCGAGGAGCGCGCGCAGATCGAAGCGCTCGGCGGCCTCGACAAGCTGATGGCGCGCCTGCGCGAACTGTTCGACGAGCAGAAGGAACGCCACGAGGGCGGCAACAAATGGATCGGCACGGGCGGCACCTCGCCGTTCGGGCACGGCGGCTACAACCCGGAAGGCGTGCGGATCGGCGGGCCGTCGAACGGCAACCGCACCGCGCTGAAGGTGTGGGAAGCGCGCGGCTACCGCGATTACGACGATTCGGTCGAACTCGGCACGCGCAACATCAAGGTGGCGCTGCGCCGGCTGCGCCGCTTCGCGCGCGAGGGCGCGGCGGACCAGCTCGACCTGCCCGGCACGATCCGCAGCACGGCCGCCAACGCCGGCTGGCTCGACCTGCGCATGGTGCCCGAGCGGCACAACAACGTGAAGGTGCTGATGCTGCTCGACGTGGGCGGCTCGATGGACGATCACATCCAGCGCACCGAGGAACTGTTCTCGGCCGCCAAGGCCGAGTTCAAGCATCTCGAGTTCTATTACTTCCACAACTGCGTCTACGACTACCTGTGGAAGAACAACCGCCGCCGCCACGCCGAGCGCACGCCCACCTGGGATCTGCTCCACAAGTTCACGCCCGACTACAAGCTGATCTTCGTCGGCGACGCCACCATGAGCCCCTACGAGGTGGTGCAGCCCGGCGGCTCGGTCGAATACAACAACCCGGAGGCCGGCAGCGTCTGGCTGCGCCGGCTCGCCGACCAGTTCCCGCATCACGCCTGGCTCAACCCCGAGCCCGAGCGACTATGGGAATACCGGCAATCGGTGTCGATCATCCGCGATCTGCTCGGCGCGCGCATGTATCCGCTGACGCTGGCCGGGCTCGAATCGGCGATGCGGCAACTGAGCAAGTAGGCGCGCCGCACGCCGCCCTGGCCCCGCCCGGCGCATCTCGTCACCACAGGCGCCGCCGCTTTCCGTAATATCCCGGCTTCACCGGTTTCGCACGCCGCCGCCGATCCGCCCGGATCGCCGCGCGGCGCCCGGTTCGCCGCCCCCTCCCCGCTTCGGAGTGCTTGCACCATGAATCCGTCCCACGCGCCCGGTACGCCGCCGGCCGCTCCCGCCCCGCGTTTCTTCGCGGATACCTCGCTGTCGGCGCTGGTCGCCGGTTTCGTCGCGATGATGACGGGCTACACCAGCTCGCTGGTGCTGATGTTCCAGGCCGGCCGCGCGGCCCACCTGAGCGACGCGCAGATTTCCTCGTGGATCTGGGCGTTGTCGATCGGCATGGGCGTGACGACCGTCGGCCTGTCGCTGCGCTACCGCGCGCCGGTGGTGGTGGCCTGGTCCACGCCCGGCGCGGCGCTGCTGGTGGCCTCGCTGCCCGGCGTGCCGTACCCGTACGCGATCGGCGCGTTCGTGGTGTGCGCGCTGCTGCTGACGGCGATCGGCCTGAGCGGCGTGTTCGATTCGCTGATGCGCCGCATCCCGTCGGGCATCGCCGCCGCGCTGCTGGCCGGCATCCTGTTCGAGATCGGCATCGAGATCTTCCGCGCCGCGCAGTTCCAGACCGGCCTCGTGATCGCGATGTTCGTGACCTATCTCGTGATCAAGCGCTTCGCGCCGCGCTACGCGATCGTCGCCACGCTGGTGGCCGGCACCGCCGTGGCCGGCGCGCTCGGCCTGCTCGACTTCAGCCGGTTCCGGATCGCGTTCGCGCACCCGGTGCTGACCGTGCCGGCGTTCTCGCTGTCGGCCATCGTCAGCATCGGCATTCCGCTGTTCGTGGTGGCGATAGCCTCGCAGAACGTGCCCGGCATCGCCGTGCTGCGCGCCGACGGCTACACCACGCCGTCCTCGCCGCTGATCGCGAGCACCGGCCTCGCCTCGCTGGCGCTCGCGCCGTTCGGCTCGCACGGCGTCAACCTGGCCGCCATCACGGCCGCGATCTGCACCGGCCCCGAAGCTCACGAGAACCGCGCGCGGCGCTATCCGGCGGCGGTCTGGTGCGGCGTGTTCTATCTGGTGGCGGGCGTGTTCGGCGCGACCATCGCCGCGCTGTTCGACGCGCTGCCGAAGGCGCTGGTGGTGTCGGTGGCCGCGCTGGCGCTGTTCGGCTCGATCATGAGCGGCTTGACCAACGCGATGCAGGACGTCAAGCAGCGCGAGGCGGCGCTCGTCACGTTCATGACGACGGCCTCGGGCCTGACGCTGCTGTCGATCGGCCCGGCGTTCTGGGGGCTGGTGGCGGGCGTGATCACGCAGGTGGTGCTCAACGCGCGGCGCGCTTGAGGGCGATGGGTACGGGCGAGGCGTCGACCGGTGTTCCGGCGGCTCGACGCCGCCCCCCAACGCCTCGCCGCCTGCCCGGCTCGCCCTCGGAAACGCCCGCTGCCCTGGTCGGGGCCTTGACGGTTCGACGCTGCACCGCAACGTCCCAACGCCAGCGCCGTCCCGCCAGGCACGCTCGATGCTTCCCTTTTTGCGTTCGCCCCGTCACGTACGCTGCCCCGAATCGGGCCTAGAATAGAGGACTTCGGTCGCCGGCCCGCCCCCGTTCCAGGCGCGAGCCGCCGGCCTGCTTCGCCGCCGCGCTTTCGCCGCGCGGCCTTCCGTCGAACCCGGCGCGCTGCGCCTCTTCAACGATTCGCCATGACTACCGCACTCGACCAGCTGAAGCAGTACACGACCGTTGTCGCCGATACCGGCGATTTCCAGCAGCTCGCGCAGTATCAGCCGCAGGACGCGACCACCAATCCCTCGCTGATCCTGAAGGCGGTCCAGAAGGACGCCTACAAGCCGCTGCTCGAGAAGACCGTGCGCGATCACGCGGCCGAATCGACCGATGTCGTCATCGACCGCCTGCTGATCGCATTCGGCACCGAAATCCTCAAGATCATTCCGGGCCGCGTCTCGACCGAAGTCGACGCGCGCCTGTCGTTCGACACGCAACGCTCGATCGACAAGGGCCGCGAACTGATCCGTCTCTACGAAGCCGCCGGCATCGGCCGCGAGCGCGTGCTGATCAAGCTCGCCTCGACCTGGGAAGGCATCCGCGCCGCCGAGGTGCTGCAGAAGGAAGGCATCAAGTGCAACATGACGCTGCTGTTCTCGCTGGCCCAGGCCGCCGCCTGCGCCGAAGCGGGCGCGCAGCTGATCTCGCCGTTCGTCGGCCGCATCTACGACTGGTACAAGAAGCAGGCCGGCGCCGATTGGGATGAGGTCAAGAACGGCGGCGCGAACGATCCGGGCGTGCAGTCGGTGCGCCGCATCTACGCGTACTACAAGAAGTTCGGCTACCAGACGGAAGTGATGGGCGCGAGCTTCCGCACCGTCAGCCAGATCGTCGAACTGGCCGGCTGCGACCTGCTGACGATCAGCCCGGATCTGCTGCAGAAGCTGCACGACAGCAACGACACGGTCGAGCGCAAGCTGTCCGGCGACAGCAGCCAGGACGCCCCGGCCGAGCGCGTGGCGATCGACGAGGCGTCGTTCCGCTTCCAGCTGAACGACGATGCGATGGCCACCGAAAAGCTCGCCGAAGGCATTCGCGCGTTCTCGGCCGACGCGGTCAAGCTCGACGGCCTGATCGACGCGCTGCGCTGATCGGCGGGCGGCGCCGCCCGCCCGCTCCCGCCACGGCCGCCTCGCGCGGCCGTTGTCGTTTCTGCGGGTTCTCACACGGTTGCGCGGCTGCCGGCACGCTCTACAATGCCCGTCACGGAACGCATTCGCCGTTCCGCACCCGTAGTGTTCCGCAGGCCGAACGCGCCCGCCAAGGAGACGACGATGCAAGTGCAACCGTACCTGTTCTTCGGAGGCCGCTGCGACGAGGCGATCGCCTTCTATCGCAGCGCCGTCGGCGCGGAAGTCCAGATGTTGATGCGCTTCCGCGATGCGCCGCCGAACCCCGACCAGCCGATCGATCCGGCCTCGGCCGACAAGGTCATGCATGCGAACCTGCGCATCGGCGAATCGCAACTGATGTGCTCGGACGGCGACGTGCGGCCCGGCGCGCCGCAGCAGGTGCACGACGGCTATTCGCTGTCGCTGAACCCGGCCAGCGTGGAGGAAGGCAAGCGGATCTTCGCGGCGCTGGCCGACGGCGGCACGATCGCGATGCCGTTCGGGCAGACGTTCTGGGCGCTCGGCTTCGGCATGGTGCGCGACCGCTTCGGCGTGCACTGGATGGTCAACGTCGAGGATCCGGCCGCGCGGCCCTGAACGTCGTCCCGGCAAACCAACCGCGCCAACCGTATCGGCGACAAGGCCGGCCCCGCCGCACGCAGCGGGGCCGGCCTTTTTTCATGCGTTGTTTCGTCGTCCCGACGAAGCTGCGCTCAACCTTCCGCCACGTCGAAATAATCCTCGGGCCGCGTGCGATCCTCGGCGCGCGCCATGCCGATCGCGCGCACGGCCACGCTGACCACCACCGACACCACCAGATTGACGACCAGCGACCACACCGCCGCGTAACCGGGAATCGCCAGGCCGAACAGGTGGATCGTGAAGATCGAGCCGGCCAGCTTCAGCGAGATCGCCATCCAGGTGCCGCACACGATGCCGGCGGCCCAGCCTGCCAGCAGGCCGCGATGGTCGAGCACGCGCGTGTAGAGGCCCAGCACGATCGCCGGCAGCGTCTGGATGATCCAGATCCCGCCGAGCAACTGCAACTGGATCGCGTAGGTCAGCGGCAGGCCGAGGATGAACGCCACCGCGCCCACCTTGACGATCAGCGACACCAGCTTCGCGACGCTGGTTTCCTGATGCGGCGTCATGTTGCGGTTGAAGAACTCGCGGTGAATGTTGCGCGTGTAGAGGTTGGCCGCCGCGATCGACATGATCGCGGCCGGCACCAGCGCGCCGATCCCGATCGCCGCGAACGCCACGCCGACGAACCACGACGGGAAGAAATGCAGGAACAGCGCCGGCACCGCGAAGTTCGCGCCGTAGGCCTTGAAGTACGGCGCGAACTCGGGCATGTCCTTCACGCCCGAGGCCAGCGCCATGTAGCCGAGCAGCGCCAGCAGCCCGAGCACGAACGAATAGGCCGGTAGCATCGCCATGTTGCGGCGGATCGTATTGCCCGAGGCCGACGACAGGATCGCCGTGACCGAGTGCGGATAGAGGAACAGCGCGAGCGCCGAGCCCACCGCGAGCGTCGCGTAGGCGCTGTAGCCGTTCAGGCTCGACACGTCGGGCGCCTTCAGCATCAGCTTGGCCGGCGGCACCGTGCCGAAGATATGGCCGAAGCCGCCCAGTTGCGACGGGATCACGATGATGGCCGCGGCGATCGTCACGTAGATCAGGATGTCCTTGACGATCGCGATCATGGCCGGCGCGCGCAGCCCCGACGTGTACGTGTAGGCCGCCAGGATCGCGAACGCGATGATCAGCGGCAGATCGCCGAGCAGGCCGTGCGTGTCGAAGCCGAGCCCGCCGATCACCACCTCGATGCCCACCAGTTGCAGCGCGATGTACGGCATGGTGGCGACGATGCCGGTCACCGCCACGGCCAGCGCCAGCATCCGGCTGCCGTAGCGCGCGCCGACGAAATCGGCCGCGGTCACGTAGCCCTGGCGCTTGGCGATGCTCCACAGCTTCGGGAACACCACGAACGCGAACGGATAGATCAGGATCGTGTAGGGCAGCGCGAAGAAGCCCATCGCGCCGGCGCCGAACACCAGCGCGGGCACCGCCACGAACGTGTACGCGGTGTAGAGATCGCCGCCGAGCAGGAACCACGTGACGATCGTGCCGAAGCGCCGCCCGCCAAGGCCCCACTCGTCGAGATGGGCCAGATCGCCGCGCCGCCAGTGCGCGGCCACGAAGCCGAGGATCGTCACGCCGACGAAGAACAGCACGAAGACGACGGTTGCGGTCACGTTCATTGCCCGCCCTCCTTCGTGCCGCCGGCGCGCCAGCAATGCTTGGTCTTGCTGTAGACGAACGCGGTGATCGCCGCGCTGACGAACACCCAGGCGAGCTGATACCAGTAAAAGAATGGGAATCCGAACCATTGCGGTTCGACCTTGGCGTACGACGGCACCCAGATCATCGCCACCACCGGCAACACCAGCAACCAGAGCCAGCGCTTGGCGGCCCGGTTGGCCTTGGCTTCGTGAGCCATGACGTCTCCTCTCATGCCCGATTGTTTGGAGTCTTGAACGAGTAAGGCGGCGCGGGCGCACGCAGGCCGATCGGCGGCTGCGGATCCCGGCTTGCAGAGTATAAGAGCCGGAAAAACCGGCAGATACGCGGGCGAACCCGGAGCGGAGAACGCCGGGAGAAACGGCGCCGCGCACGATTGCGGCGGCGTAGACGAAACGGCCCGCGCCGGCCGGGAAACCGGCGGCGCGGGCCTGAGCGGCAGTTACCGCAATGCAGACGCTGCGGCGGACGCGGCGCAAACCGCGCCGCCGGTTGTCAGATCGTGAACGTGTCGGCGTCGCCGCCGGCCGATTGCTGGAACCCCTTGACCCATTTGCGGGCCGGCAGCTTCAGCGTGTCCTCGATCAGCGCCGCGCGTTCGTTCAGTTGTGCGTACGTCACCGACAGCGCCGGCCCGGAAAACGCGAACGCGATCCGGTTGCCGTCGTGCACTTCCGGCAGCGCGATCACGCGCTGGTCGAACGCCGCGTTCAGGTGCTTCATGTTGCGCTCGAAGCTCGGATGATCGCCGAACAGGTTGATGACGGCCACGCCGGCCTCGCTCAGGCAAGCGCGCGCGGCGCGATAGAACGCCACGCTGTCGAGCACGGGGCCGCGCGCGGTGGCGTCGTAGAGGTCGATCTGCAGCGCGCCGATGGTGCCGCGGTTGGCCGCATCGTTGACGAAATCCCAGGCGTCCATTTCATGCACGGTCAGGCGCGCGTCGTCGTGCGCCATCGCGAACATCGAATGCGCGGCCACGATCACGGCCGGATTCAGTTCGACCGCCTCGACGCGCGCGCGCGGCAGGTAGGCGTGCGCGAACTTGGTCAGCGCGCCGGTGCCGAGGCCGAGCTGAACGATGCGCTCGGGCGTGTCGAGGAACAGCAGCCAGGCCATCATCTGCTGCGCATATTCGAGTTCGATCGCGAGCGGCTTCGACAGGCGCATCGCGCCCTGCACCCATTCGGTGCCGAAGTGCAGGTAGCGCACGCCGCGCTCCTCGGAGAACGTCACGGGCGCGAAACGCGGCTTGCGCGGCGCTTCGATCACGGGTGCGTCGCTGAGGTCGTCGTGGTTCGCGCGCGATTTGGCGCGCACGCCGGCGTGCTTCGCAACGGCTTCGTCGGTTCGCGAATTGTCGCGGCGAAACGCGCGCGCCTCGGCGGACGCGCGTTTGATCAGTCGGGTCATCTGGATGGTTCGCGCGGGCTGCGCGACTCGGTGAGAACGGAAGGACGAGAGGATAGCACCGGCGCACGGGCTATCGAACGGCCGACTTGCACGAACATGGCATTTGCCGGACAATGCATCGCAATTGCAATGCACCGAATACGATCATGAAATCCGCCACTTTCCCCTCCATTCGGGTCGAACCGGAGCTGCGCGACGCCGCGGAAAATGTCCTCGGCGAAGGCGAAACGCTCTCGAGTTTCGTCGAGCAATCGATTCGCGAAGGCATCGAGCGTCGTCGCAGCCAAAGCGAGTTCATCGCCCGCGGCATCGCATCGCGCGACGCGGCGCGACGCACCGGCGACTACGTGCCGGCGTCCGACATGCTGGAGAAATTGGAGCGGCGGCTCGATGCGCTGCGCACCACGCGGGCAAAGGCTCGATGACGTATCAAGTCCGGTTTACGCGCGAGGCTTCGGACGATCTGAACCGTCTGTATGGCTTCATTGTCGAGCGCGACGACGCCGATATCGAACTCGCCACCCGTGCACTTGCCGCCATCGCCGCGGGAATCGCAACGCTGGAATCCTCGCCGTTCACGTGCCGCAAGGCACATGCGTCCATGCCGTTTTTACGGGAACTGATCATTCCGTTCGGGGCATCGGGCTACGTTGCGCTGTTCGAGATCGACGACGGTCAAACCGTGACGATCCTTGCCGTGCGCCATCAACGCGAAAGCGATTACCACTAAGCCGGCAGATACTGACGCAACGCCTCCCACGCCTGCCGCTTCGCGTCGTAAGGCATCGCCGCATAGGCTGGGCTGCTGGACGGCAAACGGACCAGCCGATATCGGTCGGCTCGCTCCCCCAGCGCCTTCACACCGATCTTTTCCGCGGTGCCGCCATTGAAGGCGATCGCCGCCAGATTCGGCAGCGTCTCGACGAGCGCCTGCAGGTCGTTGTTGGCAGGCTCGCGAATGCGGCTATCGAGGCTGCCGATGCGGCGCGCCTCGGCGACCACGTCCCACAAGCCGATCCGATGTTGCAGAAGCGTTTGCAGCCGCGCAGCGTAATCGAGATCGGCGAGCGGCAGGCCGATCGTGTCGCCGACGAGACGCCAGAAACGGTTCTGTGGGTGCGCGTAATAGCGGCTTTGCGCGAGCGAGACCTCGCCGGGCAAACTGCCGAGGATCAGCACGCGCGTCTCGTTATCCACGACGGGCGGGAAGCAGCGTTTCAGCGCGGGAAGATCGTCGTCGGCCGGCATGGTCGAGTCATCCGGCATTGGGGAGCGACATCGCCGGCGCACCGCCGATCACACGCCGCCACAACCCCGGCAGCATGCATTCGGTCACCATCAGCGGCGCGCGATGCCGCTCGAACACCGAACGGCGCGCGACGAACGCATGCGCCGCCGGCTCGCCCGCCGCCAGCGCCCGTTCGGCCAGCGCATGCACCGGATGCCCGGCGATCACGCGCCGGCTGACCAGCGCCGAGCGCCCGACCTGCGGATCGCTGTAGAGCAGCTCCGCGAGCGGCCGCGTGCGCAGCCGGCGGATCGCCTGCCACACGCCGCGGCTCGCGCCGAGCGGGGTCAGGCTGTGGGCGGCCACGCACGGTTCGCCGTCGACGCTCAGCACGACCTCGCGCACCCAGCACGCGCTGCGCGACGTCAATCCGAGCGCGGCAGGCTCGTCGGCCCAGGGCGTGGCCACCGCTTCGCGCGTCACCCGCACGCTCACGTTGCCGAGCGCGGCCAGATGCGCGGTCAGCGACCCGCCGCGCGTGAGCCAGTCCTTCTGCGCCGCGTGCAGGCCGGGGCGCGGGGGCGCGCTCCAGCCCGCGCCCGCCGCGTCGAATTGCACGCGCGGGCCGTGCATCAGGCGCCGCGCGACAGCAGCAGGGCGTTGGTGCGCTTGACGAAGGCCGCCGGATCTTCCAGCGAGCCGCCTTCGGCCAGCATCGCCTGATCGAACAGCAGGTGGCACCAGTCGGCGAAATCGGCGCCGTCGGCGTTCAACTGCTTGATCAGCGGATGCTCGGGGTTCACTTCGAGGATCGGCTGCATCGACGGCGCCTGCTGGCCTGCCGCCTTCAGCATGCGCTGCAGGTAGCCGCTCATGTCGTGATCGTCGGCCACCAGGCACGACGGCGAATCGGTCAGGCGGAACGTCACGCGCACTTCCTTGACCTTCTCGCCGAGCGTGGCCTGGATCTTCTCGACGATCGGCTTCATCGCCTCGCCGGTTTCCTCCTGGGCCTTCTTTTCCGCATCGTCGATCGCACCGAGATCGAGATCGCCGCGCGCCACGCTCGCGAGCGGCTTGCCGTCGAATTCGTTCAGGTACGACAGCATCCACTCGTCGACGCGGTCGGTCAGCAGCAGCACCTCGACGTCCTTCTTGCGGAACACTTCCAGATGCGGGCTGTGCTTCGCGGCCTGCCAGGCGTCGGCCGTGACGTAGTAGATCTTGCTTTGCTCGGGCTTCATGCGCGACACGTAGTCGGCCAGCGACACCGTCTGCTCGGCCGTATCGCCGTGCGTCGAGGCGAAGCGCAGCAGCTTGGCGATGCGCTCGCGGTTCGCGTTGTCCTCGCCCACGCCTTCCTTCAGCACCTGGCCGAACTCGTTCCAGAAGGTCTTGAACTTGTCCTTGCCGGCGTCCTCGTCCGAATTCGCGAGCTCTTCGAGCATCGACAGCACGCGCTTGGTCACGCCGTCGCGGATCGTGCGCACGTCACGGCTTTCCTGCAGGATTTCACGCGACACGTTCAGCGGCAGATCGGCCGAATCGACGATGCCCTTCACGAAGCGCAGGTATTGCGGCAGCAGTTGCTCGGCGTCGTCCATGATGAACACGCGCTTCACGTACAGCTTCAGACCGCCGCGGTAATCGCGGTTCCACATGTCGAACGGCGCGTGCGCGGGCACGTACAGCAGCTGCGTGTATTCGCTGCGGCCTTCGACGCGGTTGTGCGTCCAAGTGAGCGGATCCTGGTGATCGTGCGCGACGTGCTGGTAGAACTGCGTGTACTGCTCGTCGCTGATCTCGGATTTCGAACGCGTCCACAGCGCGCTCGCCTGGTTGATGGTTTCGTCCTCGTCCTTCGCGACCATCTCGCCCTTGTCCTGATCCCACTCTTCCTTCTGCATCAGGATCGGCAGGCCGACGTGGTCCGAGTATTTCTGGATGATCGACTTCAGCTTGTGCGACGACAGCAGGTCGTCCTCGCCCTCGCGCAGATGCAGCGTGATGGTGGTGCCGCGCTGCGTGCGCTCGATCGCGTCGACCGTGAAATCGCCCTCGCCCGCGCTTTCCCAGCGCACGCCTTCCGAGGCCGGCGCGCCGGCGCGGCGCGTTTCGACGGTGATGCGGTCGGCGACGATGAAGCCCGAGTAGAAGCCCACGCCGAACTGGCCGATCAGCGCGGCGTCGCGCTGCTGGTCGCCCGACAGCTTCGAGAAGAATTCCTTGGTGCCCGAGCGCGCGATCGTGCCGAGGTTGGCGATCGCCTCGTCGCGGCTCATGCCGATGCCGTTGTCGTCGATCGTCAGCGTGCGCGCGGCCTTATCGAAGCCGATGCGGATCCGCAGGTTCGGATCGTTTTCGTACAGGGCGCCGTTTTCGAGCGCCTCGAAACGGAGCTTGTCGGATGCGTCGGACGCGTTCGACACCAGTTCGCGCAGGAAAATTTCCTTGTTGCTGTACAGCGAATGGATCATCAGATGGAGGAGCTGCTTGACCTCCGCCTGGAAGCTCATCGTTTCATGTGCCATGTCGATTTTCCTGTGACTGATCGGTTGAATGGGTGCGGATCCGCATGCGGATCGTCTTCGGGCACCGAAATGGGGACGGCCGGGGGACTTTTCAAGACCCCACGGCCGGAGATGTTATCGATCCGGCCCCATCCGAACGGACAGGCGCCGGCGCGGCGCGGGATCGGGCGGCCTGAGGCGGCTCGAACCCGCCCAAGGCTGTCTCAGGCCGCGTCCAGTTCGCCGCGTTCGGCGTCGGCCGTGCGGCGCGGCACCGAATCGAGGTAGCGCGCGAGGAACCCGGCCAGCGCCGGATCGCCGCAATTGGCGACGTTGAAGCGTGTCCAGGTGGACGGCGACTGCTGCGGCGAGAACAGCCCGCCCGGCGTCAGCAGGAAGCCCTCCTCGTGCGCCGCGGCGGCCAGCGCGCTGGCGTCGGCGCCGGTGTCGGCCCACAGGAACATGCCGGCCGCCGGCATCGTGAACAGGCGCATGCCGACGCGCTCCAGCATCCGCGCGGTCTTGTCGCGCACGCCGTCGAGCCGCCCGCGCAGCCGCTCCACGTGGCGCCGGTAATGCCCCTCGGTCAGCACCTTGTAGAGCACGCGCTCGTTGAGCTCCGGGGTGGCCATGCCGGCCAGCATCTTCTGGTCGGTCAGCGCGTTGGCCATCTCGGGCGAGCCGGCCACGTAGCCCACGCGCAGGTTCGCCGCGAGCGTCTTGGAAAAGCTGCCGAGGTAGATCACGCGCTTCAGTTGATCGAGGCTCGCGAGCCGCGTGGCCGGATAGCGCGCCGGGCACAGGTCGCCGTAGATGTCGTCCTCCACCACCAGGAAATCGTAGGCCTCGGCGAGCCGCAGGATGCGGAACGCCTGCGCGGCCGACAACGACGTGCCGGTGGGGTTCTGCAACACCGAATTGATCACGAGCATCTTCGGCCGCCATTGCTGGACGAGCGTTTCGAGCGCGTCGAGATCGGGGCCGTCGGGCGTGTAGGGCATGCCCACCAGCCGCGCGCCCTGCGAGGCGAAGCGGCCGAACATCTGGAACCAGGCCGGATCGCCGACGATCACCGCGTCGCCGGGGCGCACGTAGAGCCGCGCGATCAGGTCGATGGCCTGCGTGATGCCGGACACCAGCACGATCTGCTCGGGCGACGCGCCGATCTCGACCTCGGCCAGCCGCGTCTGCAATTGCTGGCGCAGCGGCAGAAAGCCCTGCGCGCTGCCCAGGCCGAGCATCTGCGCGCCGCTCTGGCGGCCCAGCGCGCGCAGCGCGCCGGTGATCAGCTCGCCGTCGAGCCAGCGCGCCGGCAGATAGCCGAGCCCCGGCCCCTTTTCCGGGCTGACCGTGTGCAACATGTTGCGCAGCAGCCAGACCACGTCGAGCGTGTTGTCCACGGGCGCGGGCGGCACGTCCTTGCCGGGCCGGCCCGATTCGCCGGGCAGCGCGGCCGGCGTGCGTTCGCGCACGTAGAAGCCGGAGCCGCGCCGCGAATCGAGGTAGCCCTGCGCGACCAGCCGCTCGTAGGCCTCCACCACCGTGAAGCGCGACACGTTCTTGTCGACCGCGAGCTTGCGGATCGACGGCATCCGCATGCCGGGGCGGAACACCCGTTCGTCGATGCGGCGGCGCGCCCACTGCACGAGCTGGTCGACCAGCGTGAGCGTGGCGGTATCGTGCGGCGCGGGAATCTGGTCGAGCGGAACGGTGGACATCGCGGCCCCTTGAAACTGTACAGAAAAGTATCGCGCCGATTGTACCGTTACTGTTCCGGTTCGTGCGATTACAGTTTTCAGGTCGCCATCGGGCGGGCATGCGTTTTCGTTGCGCGGGCCCGTTCGACCGGCACGCGGTATTCGCCGGGGTCATCCGCACCGCGCCGTCGCCGGCGCGGGTACCGCACCGGCCCGGCCATCGGCCTATCAGCCGATACGGCTGCCACCGCCCTTCCCGCCGGACGCCATCCGTCCGTACCGCACCGCGCCGGCATACCGGGCCAGTTGCACGGGCCGGCAGCCGGAAGCCTCACGCACGCCCCCCGCATCGCCCGTTTTTGCCGAACCGAACACCGACATGACCGCACGACCGCTGAAACTCGACCACCTTGTGATTGCCGCGCGCACGCTCGACGAAGGCACGGCCTACGTCGCCGACACGCTCGGCGCGGAGCCGGCCGGCGGCGGTGCGCATCCGTTGATGCGCACCCACAACCGCCTGTTCGGGCTGTGGGGCGGCGCCTACCTCGAGGTGATCGCGATCGATCCCGACGCGCCGCAGCCCGCGGGCGTGCCGCGTCCGCGGCTGTTCGCGCTCGACGAGCCGGCCATGCACAAGCGCATCGCCAAGGGGCCGGCGCTGGTGCACTGGGTGGCGCGCGTGGAGCCGCCGCGCCACCTCGACGTCTGGCGCCGTCAATATCCCGAACGGATTCCGCCCGTGGTGCGGATGCGCCGCGGCGACTGGTCGTGGAGCCTGACCGTGCCGGCCGACGGCGCGTTCCCGCAGGCACCGGATCAACCGGCCGACGGCCTCGCGCCATCGCTGATCCAGTGGGATACGGCGCGCCATCCGTCCGACGCGCTGCCGCACGGCGACATCGCGCTGACCTCGCTGGCGGCCACGCATCCGGCCTCCGACGCGATCGCCACGCATCTCGACTGGCTCGGCGCGGGCAAGCTGCTGGCCGTTTCGGCCGGCCAGTCCGCCGGGCTGATCGCCAGCTTCGACACGCCGAAAGGCACACGCACGCTGCGCTGACGCGCCGTGCCCCTTCAACTCGACCGCAACCGCAAACCCCAATGTCCGATTCCCGCGAAACCCGCGGCATGCTGCTCGGCCTGCTCGGCGTGATGATCTTCAGCCTGACGCTGCCGATGACGCGCGTCGTCGTCACCGAATTCCACCCGCTGCTCAACGGCCTGGGCCGCGCGCTGGCCGCTGCCGTGCCGGCCGGGCTGCTGCTCTGGTGGCGCCGCGAGGCGCTGCCCACGCGCGCGCAACTGAAGAGTCTGGCGGTGGTGTCGGCCGGCGTGATCATCGCCTACCCGGTGTTCTCGGCCTGGTCGATGAAGACGGTGCCGGCCTCGCACGGCGCGGTGGTCAACGGCCTGCAGCCGCTGCTGGTGGCGATCTACGCCGCCTGGCTGTCGCGCGAGCGGCCGTCGCGCGGCTTCTGGCTCGCGGCGCTGGCCGGCAGCGCGCTGGTGATCGCCTACGCGCTGCGCGACGGCGGCGGCAAGCCGCAGATGGGCGACCTGCTGATGCTGGTGGCCGTGCTGATCGGCGCGCTCGGCTATGCCGAAGGCGCGCGGCTCGCCAAGCAGATCGGCGGCTGGCAGGTGATCTGCTGGGCGCTCGTGGTGTCCGCGCCGTTCCTCGTGCTGCCGGTGGGCTGGCTCGCCTGGGAACACAACCTGACGCACCCCGAGCCGGCCCGGCTCGCCACTTGGCTCGCGTTTGGCTACGTGACCGTGTTCTCGCAATTCCTTGGCTTCTTCGCCTGGTACGCGGGCCTCGCGATGGGCGGCATCGCGCGCGTCGGCCAGGTGCAACTGCTGCAGATCTTCTTCACGATCGCGTTTTCCGCGCTGCTGTTCGGCGAGCCCGTCGCGCCGTCCACCTGGCTGTTCGCGGCAGCCGTGATCGCCACCGTCGTGCTCGGCCGCCGTTCGGCCGTGCGCACCCTGTCCCAACCCGCCCGCGCAAGCTGAGCCGCGAGCGATACTCTCCCTTTTGCCCCGAACGATCGAGGACACCATGAACCCGAGCGACCTGCCCCAACCGAACTGGCCCCTCTCCCAACGCGCCCGCAAGCTGACCAGCTCCGCCATCCGCGAGATCCTGAAGGTCACGGAGCGTCCCGAGGTCATTTCGTTCGCGGGCGGGCTGCCGTCGCCGGCCACGTTCCCGGCCGAGCGCGTACGCGAGGCCGCCGACCGCGTGCTGCGCGATGCGCCGGCCGCGGCGCTCCAGTACAGCGCCACCGAAGGCTTCCTGCCGCTGCGCGAATGGGTGGCCGAACGCTATCGCGTGCGCGCCACCCAGGTGCTGATCACCACCGGCTCGCAGCAGGCGCTCGACCTGCTCGGCAAGACGCTGATCGATCCGGGCAGCCGCGTGCTGGTGGAAACGCCCACCTACCTGGGCGCGCTGCAATCGTTCTCGATGTACGAGCCGAGCTACGTGCAGGTGGCGAGCGACGAGTCCGGCCTGGTGCCCGAGGCGCTCACGCCCGAGCTGACGCGCGATGCGCGCGCGCTCTACGCGCAGCCGAACTTCCAGAACCCCACCGGCCGCCGCATGCCGCTCGAACGCCGCCGTGCGCTGGCCGCGTTCGCGCAGACCAGCCCGTTCCCGGTGCTGGAGGACGATCCGTACGGCGCGCTGAACTACCAGGGCGAGCCGCTGCCGACCATGCTGTCGATGGCGCCCGATCACATCGTCCACATGGGCAGCTTCTCGAAGGTGCTGTCGCCCGGCGTGCGGATCGGCTACGTGATCGCGCCCGAGGCGCTGCACTTCAAGCTCGTGCAGGCCAAGCAGGCCACCGACCTGCACACGCCGTCGCTGACCCAGCGCATCGCCTATGAAGTGATCCGCGACGGCTTTCTCGACACGCATATTCCGAGCATCCGCGCGCTGTATGCCGCACAATGCGACGCGATGCTCGGCTCGCTCGCGCGCCACATGCCGACAGGCGTGACCTGGAACCGCCCGGAAGGCGGGATGTTCGTCTGGGTGCAACTGCCGGCCGGCATCGACAGCATGGCGCTGCTCGACGCCGCGATCGCGCAAAATGTCGCGTTCGTGCCGGGCGCGCCGTTCTTCGCCGACGACGCGCAGTCGAACACGCTGCGCCTGTCGTTCGTGACGGTGCCGCCCGAGCAGATCGAGGAAGGCGTGGCCCGCCTCGGCAAGCTGCTGCGCGAACGCATCGCATCCTGAACCGCCTGACATTCATTCACACGAGGACACACCGCAAATGGCAAACGTCTACGACACACTGAAGGCTCTCGGCATCGAACTCCCGAACGCGGGCGCCCCCGCCGCCGCTTACGTGATGAGCGCGCAAAGCGGCAACACCGTCTACCTGTCGGGCCACATCGCCAAGAAGGACGGCAAGGTGTGGGCCGGCAAGCTCGGCGCCGATCTCTCGACCGACGACGGCAAGCTGGCCGCGCGCAACGTGGCGATCGACCTGCTGGCCACGCTGCACGCGCACACGGGCGACCTCAACAAGGTCAAGCGCATCGTCAAGCTGATGAGCCTCGTCAACTCGACGCTCGAATTCACCGAGCAGCACCTGGTGACGAACGGCGCGTCGGAACTGATCGCCGAGGTGTTCGGCGACGCCGGCAAGCATGCGCGCTCGGCGTTCGGCGTGGCGCAGATCCCGCTCGGCGCGTGCGTCGAGATCGAACTGATCGCCGAAGTCGAATGACGGCCCGGCGCGTTCGCTTCAAGCAGGTCGACGTCTTCACGGCCACGCCGTTTCGCGGCAATCCGCTGGCGGTGATCTTCGACGCCGACGCGCTGTCGGACGCCGACATGCAGGCGATCGCGCGCTGGACCAACCTGTCGGAGACGACCTTCGTCTGCACCCCGACCGATCCGGCCGCCGATTACCGCGTGCGGATCTTCACGACGGGCGGCGAACTGCCGTTCGCCGGCCATCCGACGCTCGGCACCGCGCACGCGGTGCGCGAGGCGGGCCTCGTGCCGCGCGCGCCGGGGCGGCTCGTTCAGCAATGCGGCGCCGA
>NZ_JAAGPF010000104.1 GCF_017104645.1 Burkholderia sp. Ac-20379 | reverse complement strand
GGTCGAGCACGGCGCCCGCGAAATCGCGGGCGCCGCCGCCGAGCGCCGACATCAGGCTGCGGGCGGTCTTCAGCGCGCCGATCGCCGCGAACAGCCCGCCGGCCAGCGTGCCCGCGCCTGCGAGCACGCCGCCGAGCACGGTCGCGACGGTGCCGAGCGTCTGCGCGATGCCGCGATGCGCGTCGATGAACGCGCTCAGCTTGCCGAGGCCCGACTGCGCGACGTCGAGGCTGGCGTTGTAGGCCGGCTGGGCGCTTTCGCCGGCCTGCAGCTTGAGCGAATCGGTGCTGGCCTTCAGCCCGGCTTCCTTGCCGCGCGTGGTGGTCGCGGCGAGCGCCGCGCTCGCGTCGATGGTCTTGGCGCCGACGGCGTCGTGCTCGTCGCTGGTGCTCTTGTCCAGGTTGGCGTAGACCGCCTTCAGGTAGCTCGCGGCTTCCTTCTGGCCGACGATCGCATCGATCTGGGCATTGACCTGCTCCGGCGAATCGTTGCCGCGCGCCTTCAATTGCGGCAGCAGCACGTCGCGCAGCCATTGCGCGGGCGACTGGCGCAGCAGCGCGACGTTCTTCAGCGCGTCCGGCGCGAAGCTTTCGGACTTGCCGTCCTTGCCGAATTTGACGCCCTTGCGGTCGAGCACGCCGTCCTTGACCAGCGCATCGACCGACTGCCGGCTCATGCCGTGGCCGCTGGCGAGGGTGTCCATGAGGGCCGCCAGCGCACCGCCGGCCTTGTCGCCGCCGCCGAGCGTCTTGATCACGGCGTTCGACTGGAACCACAGCGCGGCCGAGCTGAGGCCATTGGCGGCCGCGCCCGCCGAGTTCGCGAACTTGACCAGTTCGTCGGCCTTGATGTCGCCGTGATTGGCGGCGATCAGCTGCTGGATGTTGTCGAGCTCGCCCTCGCGATGCGCGCCGTCCTTGAGCGCGCCGCGGGACACGGCGATCGCGGCGAGACTCTTGAACGTGGCGTCGTTGGCCTGGGCCTGCTGCGTGTCGTAGAGCGCGAGATTGGTGAAGTGAACCTTGGCGAACTTGTCGGCGACCTTCTCCGCCATCGCCTCGCTGTCGGTCATGCCCTGGGCGTCGCTGACGTACGAGAACTTCTCGGCCGTGCTGACGCCGGGCAACTGCGCCGTGCGCGCATAGCGTTCGGCGGCCTGGATCGCCTTCTCGTCGGCGCCGGCCGCGAGCATCTGGGCGCGCACGTCCTCGAACTTCTTGGCCTCGTCGACGGCGACGTTGACCTTCTCGCGGATCCAGTTGCCGGCCTCGCCGAGCTTCTCGCTGCCGTCCTTGATGGCCTCCCGGCGCTTGCTCCACTTCTCGCGGTTTTCCTCCTGCCGCGTGGCGTGTTCGAGCGACGCGGTGGTGGCGTCGATGTTGCCCTTCAGCGCGCGCTGCTGGGCGGCCAGGTTGCGGGTGTTGAGCCCCGCGCCACTGAGTTCGGACGACAGCGTGCCGATGGCGCGCGTCTGGCCGCGCTGCTTCGCTTCGAGTTCGCCGACCGCGCCGGTGGCGTTGGCCAGCGCCGCGACCAGGCGCTGCGACGGCTGGCCGGACGATTGCAGCGAGCGCGACAGCGTGCTCACGCGTTCGCGCGCGTCGGCGAGCGCCTTGTTGGTGTCGGCCAGCTCGCCGCGCATCGCGCGCAGCGACTTCACCGATTCCTGCTGCTTGCCGAGCTTCTCGAGCTCGGCCTTCAGCGAGGCGACGTCGCCGGCCGCCTTGTCCGCCGGTTGCGAGACGCCGCGATTGAGCGAGTCCCGGATCGACTTCGTCCAGGCGGTGATGGTGTCGAACATCACGCGCAGGTTGTCGGCGTTGTTCATGTTTCCTCGTATCCGCTACGTATCCGCGCGCGTTCGCGCCAGTCCATCAGCTCCGCCAGGCAGAAGCCGTCCATGTCGCGCGGCGTCCAGTGGAACACCGTCGCGATATCCGCCATCGCGTCTTCTACGCGCTCGGGGATTCCATGCTCGCTTTGAGCGCCTTCGGCATCAAAAAACCGGCGAAGATGCCTCCCAGTGCAACCAGGTCGGCCGGGTCCATCGCATGCACGTCGGCGGCGGTCAGCGCCGGGCTCGTGATGCGCGGCAGCACCTTGCACAGCGCGTCGACGTCGAGATTGACGAGCGCCGACAGCGAGGTGCCGCGCAGCGCGCCGGCGTCCGGCTTGGCGAGCGTCACCTGGGTGAGCGTCTGTTCGCCGCGCACGATCGGCGTGTCGAGCGTGTGCGTGTTCGCGGCGGTTTCGCCGTGCGTCGTGGCCTGGTTTTCGGTGTTCATGTCGTCACTCATGGTGGCTGGATTCGGATGAAATGAGTCGGGGGTGCCGCGCCGGCGGCGCGGCACCATGCGTTACAGGCCGATCGCGTTGCGCAGCCCGGCCGCGAGGTCCGTGCCGTTGACGTTCTCGATCATGTTGATGAAGTCGAGTTCGATCAGCACGAAGCCGTTGACCGACAGCTTGTAGTAGCTGGCGTTGGTCGTGACCTTGAAGCTGGTGTCGTCCTTGACCTTGGCCTTGCCCATGTCGATTTCCTCGTGGCGGCCGCGCACCACGATCTCGACCGAGTCGAAGCTCGCGCTGTCCTCGGCCTGGTAGGCGCCGGCGAAGCGCAGCAGCACGCCGTCGTGGGTCGTGACGCCCCACTGGCCGAGCACGTCTTCCATGAAGCCGCCGCAGGTCCACACCAGCTGGATTTCCTCGTTGCCGAAATCGAGCTTGACCGGGCCGTTCATGCCCGCGCCCTGCCAGGCCTCGGTCTTGCGCTTGAGCTTCGGCAGTTCGATTTCCTGGACTTCACCGGCGAAGCGCGTGCCGTTGTAGAACAGGTTGAAGTTCTTGAGTTTGCGTGGCATTCCCATTGTTCGGATCTCCTGGTTATGCCGTCACGCGATCGGCGAACGTCGCGAGATAGCGGTCGGTGAAGCGCTGGCGCAGCATCAGGTTTTCGAGCGGCGGCACCGGCGTGTAGTCGTAATCGATGTACATCGCGCCCGAGGCGAGTTCGTCGGACGTGTTCGGCTCCGGGTCGTACCAGGAGCTGCCGCCGATCAGGTAGCCGTTGGCGATCTGCCGGCGGAACCAGCCGTTGATGTTCTCGATGATGTCGCGGGCCAGCGACGGGTTCAGCGCGCCGTCGACGTTGCCCATCTGCGCCTCGGCCAGCGAATCGGCGATCACCTGCGCGGTGCGCGTGTAGTTCTCGAACACGAACTGCGTGTCCGCGGCGCACGTGCGCGAGCCCCAGAAGCGATAGCCGTTGTAGTTGACGAGCGTGGTGATCTCGTTCTCGTTCAGGTAGCCCGCGTCGGTGGCCGGATCCTGCAGATCCCACGACACGTCGGCCGAGAGGCCGGTGACGCCGTTCACGACCACGTTCGACAGCGTCTTGTGCCAGCCGATGTCGTTGTCGATCTTGGCGCGCAGGCCCGCCGCGATCGCCGGGGCCGGGATCGTGACCGTCGTGCTGGTGGTGCTGTCCCAGCCGAGGAAATCCGGCCAGATCACCATCAGTTCGCGTTGACCGAACTGCTTGCGGTAGGTGACCGCTTCCTCCTTGGTCTTGCAGCCCGACGCCGAGACGTAGGCGAACGCGCGCAGCGATTGCGCGATGGTGGCGAGTGCGTTGGCCACGGCCTGCGTGTCGAGGCCGGGCGCGACCAGGATGCGCGGCTTCACGCCGAGCTTGGCCTGCGCCGTGAGCAGCGCCTGCGCGCCGGTGTACTTGCCGTCGGCGGTGACCGAGCCGATCGTGTTCGAGGCGGTTTCGGCGTCGTCCTTGCCGTCGGCCACGCGCACGACGACGGTGATCGGCTTGGTCTGCTGGCCGATCGCGTTGAGCGTGCTGCGCAGCGTGCCCTTGGTGCCGGCCTTGCCGAGCGCCGAGACGACGTTCGTGACGAGCACCGGCGTGTTGAGGGGGAAGGTGGCGTCGTCGGCGTCGGAGGCCGTGCAGACGATGCCGAGCACGGCCGTCGAAACCGAGCGGATCGGCGGGCCGCCGTTCGTGACTTCGATGACGCGTACCCCGTGGTGGTAATCCTGCGGCATAGCTAAATCTCCAGTGGTGAGAGGGGTCGTGGTGAAGCGGCGCGCGGCTTACGGCTGCGCGGTCGAGGTCGATGCCGGCGCGGCGGCCGGGGTCGGCGTCGATTCCTGGGCGGACGCGGCGTCCTGCGGCGCGGCGGTCGCGGCCGGGTCCTGTTGCGTCTGCGTCTGCGTCTGCGTTTGCGTGGCGGCCGGGGCGGCATCGGACGCCGCGGCGGGCGTGTTGTCCGGCGCCGCGGCCGGCGCGACGTAGGGCGCGGGTTGCGCCGGCCAGACGATGGCGTCGGGCGAGCCGGCGGCGGCGTCCATCGCGCCGACGAGCGCCATCTGATACGCGGCCCAGGCCTTGAAGTAGTAAATGCCTTCCGCGTCGAGCTGGCCTGCGGCGTAGGCGTCGGCCTTGCCTTCGTTGGCCTTCTTGGCCTTGGTCATCAGCATGTCGAAGGTCTGCTGCACGGCCGCCTCCTTTTCCGCCTCGATCACGGCGGCGGGCACCGCCCACGCGCCGTCCACCCAGGCGTGGCGCGCCGACGGACGCGGCTCGGTGGTGAGGCCCAGTTCGTCGGGCGTCTTGCCCGCGACGGCGATCTCCACCGGCTCGCCGGTATCGGTGCGGTAGCAGATCCGGCCGCGGTAATCGGGCAGCAGGAACCACGCGCCGTCGCGGTAGAACGGCCAGGAGGTCGGCGTGCGCTCGGGCGGCGCGTCGAACGTGGCGTTGGCGGGGATCAGCCAGCGGCCGTCGTTCTGCGGATCGGCGTCGGGCTGGCCGCTGCTCAGGTATTCGCCGGTCGTCGAGCTGTAGTGATGGATCAACATGGTTTGGTATCCGAAGGATTAGTAGGCGCGAATCATCGCGAGCAGGGCGACGTTGCGGGGGCGCGATTCGTTGCCGCCGTCGGCGTTGATGGTGATGGCGTGCGTGTGGTTGCCGTTCGGCGTGATGCTGACGTTGTGGTTGTGGGCGGGCGCGTCGTTCAGCCAGATGCCGGTTGCGGCGGCATGGGTCGAGTAGTAGGCCGTGATGGTAAAAGGCCCCACCACGACTTGCTGGTTCCCGCCGCCGCCGCCGGATGGGATGGGGGTGCTGTGGCTGTGCCCCGGATCGTTGATGCCGTGATTGTGTTGGCCTTGCCAGTCGGTCGAGGAGACGTGTCCGTGGTCGCCAGCCGGGGTTTCCGACGCGCCGTGCGTGTGCGACAGGTTCTGCCCGGCTTGGGTCGTACCCACGCCGCGCTGCGGATCGACGTCGCTGCGATCGTCCGACCAGCAGCGGATGAATTCGCCGCGCAGGTCGGGAATCCGGAAGGTCGACGTACCGTTGCCGGTCGAGAAGCCGCCTTGACGGCCGGCGCTCCAGTCCGCGTCCGTCGCCAGGACGCCGCTTGCCACCGCGTAGGCCCACAGGGCGGGATAGTCGGCGCGGTTGAGTTCCGCGCCGTTGAGCTTCAGGTAGCCGGCGCGCGCGTTGGTGCGCGGCTCGTGGACGATCTGCCCGATCGACGAGGCGCTCAGGGTCGCCAGCACCCACTCGGTCGTGGCGAGGCGCGTCGAGCGGTCGTTGGCGGCGGGCGTCGGACCGAACACGTTGCTGCTGAAGCGCGTGCCGTCCGTTGCGAAGCCGACGATCGCCTGGGTGTTGCAGGTGATGCCGAACTGGCCGTCCGCCGTGTGGAACAGGCCGGTATCGGGCGAGCCGTCGTTGACGAACGTCAGCGACGGCAGCAGCGCCGTGCCTTCGTCGAGGAACAGCCGCTTGCCGGCGGCCATCGTCACGTCGCCGTTGATCGTGCCGCCGCTGCGCTTGTCGAGCGGGTCGACCGTCGCCTCGGTCCAGACGCGCTGGCCGTCGACGCGGAACGTGCGGTCGGCGATGTAGTACTGGAATGCGCCGTTGTTCGGCGTCCACCAGCCGTAGCCGTCCTGGTTCGAATACAGGAAACCGTCGATGGGGCCGACGCGGACGGAGCCTTGCGCGAGTCCTCTGCCCACCTGCAACTCGCCGGCCACGCTCACGTCGCCGCCGAAGCTCGCGCCGTTCGCGCTGCCGTCGATGGTGACCTTGCCGTTGCCGAGCTGCCACGAGAACGGCCGATAGTCGTTGAACTGTCCGGTGGCGTCGCCTTGCTTGGTGGACAGCAAGTAGACCGAGCTGCCGTCGTTGCGGATCATCGCACCGTAGCTGCCGCCGATCGCGCGGAAATTGGCGCCGCCCGAATCGAGCCGATTCGACGCGACGCAGCCGGTCGTCATGACGTTGCCGGCAACCTGCAGCAGATTGCTGCCGTCGTCGTCGGTGGTGCCGACCAGCACGCGGCCCGACGGCACCACCCGCACGCGTTCCTGGTTTGCCGTGACCAGCGAGGTCACGCCGCTGCCCGTCGCACCGAGCATCGTGTTGCCGTCGCCGAGCGCGGCGAAGTAGGCCGTGAGGTCGTCGGTGTTGACGATCGCGCGGGCCTTGCCGCGGCCGATCGTCAGCGCGCCGAGCCCGACGATGTCCCCGCCCGCCTGCACCGTCGATGTGCCGTCGTCGGCGACGTTGCCGAACAGCACCCGGGCGCCGCCGAGCAGGCGCATCACGCGAGTCAGGTTGGTATCGTCGTGCGCGTCGTTGGACGTGCGGTTGACGAGGAAATCGAGGTATTCGCTGCCCCAGATGCCGCCGTTGAAGCCGCCGTGAATGGCGGCGGTGAGGCGCGGATTGGGATCGTTGACATGCGCATCGCCGAACGTGCCCCAGAAGCGCAGCTTGCCGGGCATGCCGTACGCGCCGGATTCGGCCGAGAGGTTGAGCTGCGCGTCGTTGCCGCCGACGCTGCGGTGCACGGCCACCGGCCCGTTGAACACTCCGCCGTCGTACGACATGTAGCGCGCGGCCGCACCGGCCGGCGTGACGGCGCGCAGGTCGTCGGCGCCGGCGCGCACTTCGTCGTGCGTCGCCAGTTCGACCACGCCCTGGCGTTCGGTGGTGGCCGGCGGATTCAGGAACGACGTGGCGCCGAGTTGCAGCAGCGAGGCGTCGATGCTCGCGAAGATCGCATCGGCGGCCAGCAGCAGCATGGCCGACGGCGATTTCTCCATGATCGGCGCGTCCTGCACGTACACGCCGAACAGCACGCCGTTGTCCAGATAGAGCCCGAAGCCGTACAGCGGGTATTGATCGTCGGTGTTGTCCTGGATCACGACGTGGATCGTGTCCGGCGCGACGTTCTCGCCGCCGAACGTGGTCACGCGCTTGCGCTCGTTCGGCAGCGCCTGCAGGCCGCGGTCGAACGCGAACGCCGCGGTGGCGAGGCCGATCGCGCTGATGCCGTGCGCGGCGCTGCCGGTATTGCCCGCGGCGACAAGCGCGGCGCGTCCGGCGTCGGTGATTTGGATCAGATTTCCAGCCATGTTCAGTTATCCGTGAGGTTCAGCCTGCGATAGAGGGCCGCCTGGGCGCCGGCGCCGATGCGTTGCTTGCCGCTCGCGCTGAAACCCTGCGTGAGCGTGTAATGCGCGGTGCCGCGCTTGGCCCGGTCGACCTCGTCGATGATGTCGGCCACGTAGTCGGCGGTAACGGGCACGTCGTCGCGGCCGCCCACCGTCATCACGATCTCGAACGTGCCGGGCTGGCCGGGCGGCGTCGTCTCGAACCATTCGCGCATCGCCACGTTCGCGCCGAACGACGCGCATACCTGGCGCACCGCCTCGGCCGTGCCCTTCACCCGCGCGATGCGGATCGCGGCCTTGACGCGCGCGCGCTTGATCGATTCGGGCCAGTAGTCCTTCCAGGTTTCGACGCCCATGTGCCAGGCGAGCCACGGCAGGAAGGGCAGCGGAATGCGGTCGGGATCGATCAGCGTGTCGAGCGCGACGGGGATCGCGCCGGTGGCCGAGCCCGTGTCGGCGAGACGCCGCTCGAGCACGGTCGCGTTCGGCGGCAGCAGGTCATTCATCGGCCACCCCGCCGTCGATCAGTTCGATGCCGGTGCAATAGGGCGCCTGGCCGGTGCCGATCGCCACGCCGGCGGCCGGCGAATCGAGCAGCACCTTCTGCACGCCCGGCACGCGCATCGCGGCGTAGAGGCCGTCGAGCGTCACCTCCATGCCGATCCGGTGCATGTCGCTCGCGAACTGCGCGACGCGCTTCTGCGCCTCGGCGAGTGCGACCGCGCGGTCCGGGCCGGAGAAGAAGCGCAGCGTCGCGCGGATCGCATACGGGACGATCTCGGCGCTCTGCACGATCACCTGATCGGCCTGCGGACGCTTGCCTTCGAGTTCGGCGCGCACGTTGTCGAGCAGATCGGGCTCGGCGGTGCCGTCGCCGTCGCGCGACAGCACCGAGACGACCATCACGCACGGCTGCGGGCTTTTCGCCGAGGCGGACAGCACGCGTCCGTCGGCCGAGCGCGCATGGAATTCGTAGGCCTCCTCGGGGCCGGCCACGGAGAAGCCGCGCGGCGCGAGCTGCACGCGTTCGCGCAGGCTGTCGTCGTCCTCGTAGGTCGGCGCGACGCCGTTGCCGGGATCGCCCGCATCGATCACGAGCCGGTCGACGTCGAACAGCGCGGCGATGTGGTCGAGCGTGGAGCCGCTCGCGTAGGCCAGCAGGATGCCGCGCGCCGAATCGTTGACGAGCTGGCGCAGCACCATCTCGCGATAGGCGTTCTCCTGCAGCAGGCGCGCCATCGGTTCGGATTCGAGCGCGAGCGCGGCGGCGATGGCGGCCTGCTGATCGGCCGGGTAGAGCGCGATCAGGCGCGCCTTGCGCTGGGCGTACAGCGTTTCGAAATCGATGCTGCCGACGATGTCGGGGGCCGGCAGTTGCGACAGGTCGATCGGGGTCGTTCTCATGCGGTTGCTCCGTTCGTGACCGGGACGCGCAACGTGACGGGCGTGTCGCGTGCGTCGGTCAGGCCTTCGATATCGATGGTCTGGCTGCCGTCGAGCGGGTTGGCGCTCTCGCTGGCGAGCTGCACGCGCGTGACGGTCAGGCGCGGCTCCCAGCGCATCAGCGCGGTGACGGTGGCCGCGTAGAGCCGTACGCGCGTGGTGGCGTTGTTCGGCGCGTCGACGAGTTCGGGCAGCTCGGAGCCGAACGTGCGCCGTTGCAGGCAGGTGGCCAGCGGCGTCATCAGGATCCGCTCGACCGACTGCATCAGGTGATCGGTGCCCGAGAGCGTCAGGCCCGTGACCGCGTTCATGCCATTCATGCCGCCCCCGGAATCGGTGCGCTCGTGATTGCGTTCTGGCCGAGCGCCTGGTGTTTGTGCGCGGCGAGGCTGACGTTGCCCGCCAGCACGTCGCCGGTGAAGGCGGCGGTGCCGTCGATGCGCATCACGTTGCCGCCGCCGCCGTCGGTGCCGCCCTTGCCGGTCATGCCGGCCTCGAACGCGAACGGGCCCTTTACCGTCATCGCGCCGGTGCAGACGGTGGCCTGCGCGTCGAGCGTGACGGTCTCGGCCTTGACGGTCGCGTCCTTGGTTTCGATCGTCACGGACACGGGCGCGGCGATCCGCACCGTCGCCCCGGCCGGCAGCTCGGCCACCAGCGCATGCGCGTCGTGGTCGTAGCTGATGCGTGCGCCGTCGGCGTAGACGCGGGTATGCGTGTTCGGCGAGGCGTCCGGCGCGGGCGCGGCATTCGAGTAGAAGCCGCGCAGCGCGACGGCCTGCGCCGGGTCGCCCATCGGCGACAGCAGCACGACCTGTTCGCCCTTGGTCGGCGGCAGCCATTCGCGCGTCGCGCCGGCGGTGCCTGCGATCCAGGGGATCCAGTTGGTCTGCAGGCCGTCGTCGTCGGTCTCGCCGATCGCGACGCGACACAACGCGTTGGCGTGGTCGACATCGAGGATCGAGCCCTTGCGTACGGCGTTGCGCGCCTTGCGGTGAATTTCGTTCGCGTCCATGTCGATCATGGTGCCGCCGCGTGCCGTGCGGCGCGAGCGATCGCATGTGTACTGGTTGCGGGAACAACCAAATCGGATCGAGCAGGAAACGCGGTGCGCACCGCGCCGGATCGGCATGGAGAACCGCGCGCGCAAATGCGCGCGAGCGGGGGCGGACGTGTGGAATAACGCGAGGAAGCCGGCCGGCGCATGCCGAATGATTCGGCATGCTTGGCAATCGAAGGCTGGGGGCGGGAGGAGAAGCGGGAAGAGAGACGGAAGCGGCCGGAGCGGCCGCTCGGTTCAGACGATCGGCACGGCGGCCGAATCGTCGACGTACTGCACGACGCGCTTGCCGTCGTCGCCGACGCGCACCAGCACGCTTTCGGACAGGCGCAGCTTGAGGTCGAGATTGACGCGATCGCCCTGCGGCAGCGTCGCGAAGAACGTGATGCCGTCGCGCCGGCGATCGGGGTTCATGACCAGGTCGGCCTGGTTGGCGCGCACCCAGTCGAGCACGGCGATCATCACGGTGTCGATGTCGGCCACGCCGGCCCACAGGTTGATCTCGCACTCGTAGTCGTAATCGAACGACGACGTGCCGGTGCCGGTCGCGGCGATCGCGCCCGCGTTGATCGACATCAGCAGGCTGTCGGGCGAGGCCGCGAGCGACGGCACGGCGGCCACGATCGCGGCGCGCAGGGCGGCGGGCTTATTCATGGGCGGGGCCCTCCGTGGCGGCGGCCTGGCACGCGGCGATCATGTCGACCTGCGCGGCGCAGCCGGCCCAGGCCGCGCGCGCCGTTTCGAGCGCGTCGCCAAGCTCACCGTTGGTGCGCGGCGACATCGCCGGCATCGTGCAGCGCGTCACCGCCGCGCAGGCGTTCAGCGTAAGCGTCGGCGCCGGTGAGGGCGGCGCTGTCGTGCAGGCGCACAACATCGTCAGGCAGAGCAGTGCCGGCCCAGGTACGAACGGCTTGGTTTTCATCGATCAGTTTCCGCAGTTGCTGTTGATAGGACGCGAGCTGCGCGTTCACGGCGCCGCGCGTGCGTTCGAGCCTGGCGCGGGCCGCATCCTGCTCGCGCGCGGCGGCCTGCAGGCGCGCGACGACGGCGTCGCGCGCCGCGAGATCCTGGTGCGCCTGGCCGGCTTCGCGGGTGGCGTCGGCGAGCAGCGTTTGCAGCGCGCGGACATAGACGCACCCCGCGCCGGCGGCCGCCAGCACGGCGAGCGAGATCCACAGGCGCAGGCTGGCGAGCGTCATGCGGCGGCGTACTTCTGATAGGCGCGCGCGAGCCGCACGTCGTAGAGGTTGCGCGCGTAGCCGCTGCCGTTGTAGCCGGCGGCGAAGCCTGCCCAGTTGCGGTTCTTGAGCGCGTTGAGCAGGGTCTTGTCGGCCAGGATGAAGCGCACGAACGCGTCGAGTTGCGCGCTTTCGCCGGTTTCCATGCGCGCGGCGTAGTCGTCGACGCTCGCGTAGCCGAGCCGCTGCCAGTGGTAGCCCATGATCTGGAACGCGCCCCAGCTCGCCGATTCGTAGGCGGAGGCGGCGTCGATCCGCGCAGCCGCGTCGAGCCGCACGTATTCGGCGGCGCCGCCCTGGTAGCCGCCCGGCGTCGCGGCGACGATGTCGGGCGCTTGCGCGGCGGCGGCGTCGGCGGCCGCTTGACCGAGATTCGTCGCCAGTTGGCGGTACATCACGTGGCGCTCGAACAGGATCTTCGGGCGGCCGTCGGCGAGGAAGCCCGCGCCGTTCGATTCGACTTCGTTGACGGCGCGCACGCAGGCCGTCGACACGCCGAGCCGCGTGGCGGCCGCCTGCAGGTCGGCGTCGGTCAGGTCGCGCGGGTCGCGCTGGCCGGTGGCGAGCGCATTCCAGGTTTTCGGGCCGGCGATGCCGTCCACCACCAGGCCCGCCGCGGCCTGCACGGCCTTCACGGCGCGCTCGGTGGCCTCGTCGTAGATGTGGCTCGCCGCGACCGGATAGCCGGCGCGCGCGAGGCGCAGTTGCAGCAGGCCGACCTCGGCTCCGCAATCGTTGAAATGAAGGACGTTCACGCGTCTTTGCTCCGGAGAAGGTGCGCGACGTCGCCGCGCGCGAGATGGACGACGACCGCCAGCACGATCGCGAGGGCCGCCTGGAAGAAACCGGTCGCCTGGGCGTGCAGCAGCAGCTCGATGCCGCCGCCGCCGGCCACGGCGACGATGGCCCAGGCCGCCCATGCGACGTGGAAACGGTGGCGCTCGCCGTGCCGGCGGCGGGCCAGCACGCGCGCGATGACGGCGAGATGCGCGGCGAGGGCGATCAGCGCATAGGACAGGTGCATGTCAGCCCCCCTTGCGCAGGAAGGCCAGCAGGTCGGCGCTCTTGACGCGTTCGATCAGCGTCAGCGTGACGGCGATCACGAGCGCGGCCGCGAAGAACCCGGCCACGCCGGCCGAGCGGATCGGCAGCTGGCGCATCAGCTCGGGCGCGGCGAGGTAGCCCATCACGAGCGAGATCAGCATGTAGGCGGCGCGCCGCGCGATGCCGATGTCCTTGGCGCTGACGACCACGAGCGCGGCGCCGGCGAACGCGCCGATCAGCGTGTCGCCGTCGATGCCGGGCGAGATCCCGGCGATGCCGATCGCGGCGAACAGCGCGGCGGCGAGGGTGGTGTTCGGTTCGGCCATGCTGGCGAATCTCAGTTGAAAAGTTGCAACAGGGAGCGGGTGGGGGCGATCGCCGTCATGTCGGGCATCTCGACGAGCGTGCCGGCCGGCAGCGCGACGCCGAGCGCGGCGAGGCCGGGGTTCGCCGCGAGCACGGCCTCGACGGTGCCCGACGTGCTGTCGTAGTGACGCCAGCACAGCGCGTCGAGCGTTTCGTTCTGCAGGGCGGAGACTTTCATCGGGGCGGCTCGTCGGGGAAGGCGCGCGGGCGCCGGGTTGCCCCGCGCACCGGCAGGGGCCGGCGCGCGGAGCGCATGGGGGCACGTCGAGGGCCGGATCGGGCGGGCAGGCGGCGGGGCCGGGCGCTGGCGTGGCGTCGTCGCGGCGGTGTTCTGGGCAGGCGCCGGAATTCGCTCGACACGTGCGCCGGGCATCGCCCGCCGTCCTCGTGCGCCGGAGCGCGGGTCGAGCGTGCTGACGTCCATGTTCGGCATTCGTGCGCCGCGGCTCAACGGATCGCATCTGTCGGCCGGGCGGGCACAGCGCGGACGGCCGGGCGATGGCGGGCGTGCCGCGGGAGCGCTGCGCGATGGCAGTCGGATTGCAGCCGGATTGCAGCTTGCGCGGGCCGGGGTGGCCTGGATTGAGGTGGGGCAGCCTTGGTTTTGCCGGGTGGAGGGGCCGGCGAGGCCTTGAGGGGCAAGGCCCGGCGGGACGTCGATGAAACTCCGAAGGCAGGGGTTGCTGGTTCGATCCCAGCAGGACGCGCCAAGCCTGATCAGACATTCAGCGGTTTTTCTTTCCCGTTTCGTTCAATCGTCGTGCAACCGGTGTCGATGCCACGCCCGCGTTTTTGCTTTGGCTCCCGTTTCCCATCCTGAGCCCGCCGGCATCGGTTGAAGCATGCACATCTCAATCTCAAAAATTCCCTCTGCGCCCTGCCCCAAAATCGGGCAAACCGTTGTGCCCGCAACTATTTGAAAGCTGTTGTTAATCACAAAGCAGCGCATTTGTTTGCAAATTGACAGTTTCGAAAAGAAGCCGAGAAGCACACGGGTTTACACCTAGTCAACCTTTCCCGAAGTGGGCCGTTATCACCTCCAGTGCAGAGCGAGGGTCATCCCCTATTTAGCGTGTAAAACGTTTGCGCCTGATCGGTGAAACGTTTGCGACCCGTCATGAACGGGCACGTAGCTGGCAATCAGGCAAGAAATCGAAGCGCGGGAACGTCGGGCCGGCAGGCCGCTGCGTCACCCGCGCGACAGGCATTCGGGGGGCGCCCGCAGGGGGCGGCCGTGCCCGTATCGACAGACGCATAACGTGGATCACCGGGAAAACCAACATGCGCAATAGTGTTAGGCAGACAGCCTGGCAGGGTGGAGGGTGGCTGCTCCTTTTATGGGGGCTGCTCCTGCTCTCCATCGTGCACGCGCGAGCGGCGGTGCCGCTGCCGCCCAGCAATCACATCGTGATCAACCTGGGCGCGACGCCATGGAAATACCTCAAGGACAATGACGATCCGAGCTACGCGAACCCCGCGTTCGACGATTCGAAGTGGCAATCGATCGGCGTGCCGCAGACGCCCGCCGACAACGACACGTTCATCAACATCGAGTCGGGCGGCGGCCAGGGGCAACTGACCGGCAACACCAACTGGTATCGCAAGCACTTCAAGCTCGATCCGTCGTTCGGCCCGGACCAGCTCGCCCGCAAGGTGCTGGTGGTGTTCGAAGGCGCGCACACGGGCGTGCAGGTGTACATCAACGGCCAGTTCATCCCGGGCAACAGCCAGGTGGCGGCGAACCAGCAGGCCACCCACGTGGTGGGCTTCCTGCCGTTCGTGGTGGACCTGACGCCCTACGTCAAATTCAAGGACGCCAACGGGCAGCCGGCCGACAACGTGCTGGCCGTCAAGGTGTCGCGCGGCGACAAGTTCTTCGAGTCGCCGAGCTTCTCGGGCGCGTTCCGCTTCGGCCAGGACGACACGGGCATCTTCCGTCCGGTGTGGATGCACATCACGGACCGCATCCACATTCCCGAGAACATCTACTCGGTGCTCAACACCTGGGGCACCTACGTGGCGACGGTCACGGCGAACGACGCGGTGGCGACGATCCGCGTGCAGACCAACGTCCTCAACGAATACTCGAGCGACCAGCCGGTCACGCTGACGACGCAGATCGTCGACGCTGGCGGCAACGTGGTCGCCACGGCGCAGGACACCAAGACGCTCGCGGCCAACACCACGACCGTGCTGCCCGCGCCGCAATCGACGTTCGACCAGATCCTGACGGTCAACAACCCGACGCTCTGGTATCCGAACAACAGCATCTACGGCCGTCCGTACCTGTATCACGTGATCCATTCGGTCAGCGTGAACGGCGTGGTGGTCGATACCAAGCAAAGCCCGCTGGGCATCCGCACCATCACCTGGGATCACAACTTCCCGATCATCAACGGCCACCCGCACTACCTGTTCGGCGCATCGGGCCGCTACGACTATCCGGCGCTCGGCTCGGCCGTGCCGGAGGATCTGCAATGGCAGGATCTTTCGCTGCTCGCGCAGGCGGGCGGCAGCTCGTATCGCCCGGGCCATTCGAGCCAGGGCCGCGAGTGGCTCGACGGCGCCGACGAATACGGGATCATGATGCTGCAGCCGAGCGGCGACGGCGAGAACGGCTTCCCGGCGCTCTGCACGACGGCGGGCCAGGGCGGCTGCGTCACGCAGGACAACGTCACGCTGAAGTCGGAACTGCACCGCGACATGATCATTCATGACCGCAACCATCCGTCGGTGCTCGCCTGGGAGGCGAACAACGGCACGATGGATCCGGGCATCGCGGCGAACCTCAAGAAGATCTCGCGCGACTACGATTTCATCAACACGCGCGCGCAGGCGGACCGCACGCCGAACCCGGCGAACGGCGACATCCTCGGCTGCTCGGGCCAGGGCTGCGACGTCAACGTCAAGACGCAATATCCGGCCACGCCGGCCTACGGCTCCGAATACTGGGGCGACGGCGTGGGCCGCTGGAAATACGATTTCGAGATCCAGTTCGCGGCGTCGTACCTGCGCGACTGGGTGCACAGCATGATCGGCAAGTCGTTCGGCATGGCGCACTGGTACCTGGCCGACACGCCGGGCGAAATCAACACGCAGACGGACGGCGTGCTGAACAGCGAAGTGCGTTCGAACGGCGCGTCGATGATGGACTGGAACCGCCTGCCGCGCCTGATCTACTACATCTACAAGGCGGTCTGGACGCCGTACAAGGGCTTCAACGGCGCGATCCAGCCGGTCGTCAAGCTGGCCAACACCTGGAACCGCACGGGCCTGGTGCGCGTGAACGCGTTCAGCAACTGCCCGTCGGTGCGCCTGCGCCTGAACGGGCAGATCGTCGGCGGCGCGCAGACGCCGAACCCCACCAGCTCCGATCCGTCGGCCGATCTCTCGCAGAACACCACGCTGCTGCCGGGCCAGGTGCACTGGGACAACATCCAATTCCAGCCGGGCACGCTGGTGGCCGAGTGTCTGAACGACGACCTGCAGGTGGCCGCCACCGACACGCTGGTGACGGCCGGCGCGGCCGATCACCTGCTGCTGACGGTCGATCCGCAGATCGTCAAGCCGGACGGCGACAGCTTCGCGCTGACCGCCAACGGCACCGACGCGGCCACGCTGACGGCCAAGGTGGTCGACGCGGCGGGCAACCTCGTGCCGGACGCGAGCCAGACGCTGACGTTCGCCGTCAGCGGCCCGGGCACCTATCGCGGCGGCTCGGATCACTACGTCAACGACGCGCAGCCGCAAGGCTGGCACGCGCCGGGCGACCCGAACCTGTCCGCCGAGGGCGGCATGGCGAAGATCGCGGTGCGCACGCAGTTCCAGCCGGGCACGGTCAACGTCACGGTGTCGTCGCCGAACCTCGGCAGCGCGACGGCGTCGTTCGCGGTGCAGCCGGCCGTCAACGCGCAAGCGTTCGACGGCACCGACATGGTGGTCGGCCAGCAGCCGCAGACGGCGCCGCAGATCCTGACCCAGCCGGCCAGCCAGGTCGTCACGCTGGGCCAGAGCGGCACGTTCACGGTGCTGACCGCCGGTGCCACGCCGATCAGCTACCAGTGGTTCAAGAACGGCCAGCCGATCGCGGGCGCGAACGGCTACACGTACACCACGCCGGCGCTGCAACAAGGCGACAGCGGCGCAAGCTTCAGCGTCGAAGTCGGCAACCCGATCGGCAAGGCGGCATCGAACGGCGCGACGGTCACGCTGGTGCAGCCGGCCGCGCCGGCCATCGTCACCGCGCCGCTCGCGCGCAACATCACCGCGGGCCAGAGCGCCGAGTTCTCGGTGACGGCGTCGGGCTCGCCGGTGCTCAGCTACCAGTGGCTGCGCAACGGCACGCCGATCGCCGGCGCGACCGGGCCGGTGTACGACACGCCGGTGATGCAGGTGGCCGACAGCGGCGCGCTCTACAGCGTGCTGGTCAAGAACAGCGCGGGCCAGATCACGTCCGATCCGGTCGGCCTGACCGTCAGCGTGGCGGTGGCGCCGAGCATTCCGTCGGGCTCGGACCTGATCGATCAGAGCGTGCCGGTCGGCCAGGCCGTGACGTTCAGCGTCACGGCATCCGGCTCGAATCCGCTCAGCTACCAGTGGTTCCACGGCAACCAGCCGGTGGGCGACAACTCGGACAGCCTGCTGATCCCGTCGGCGCAATCCACCGATGCGGGCAGCTACAAGGTCACGGTCAGCAACAGCGCGGGCAGCGTCGACAGCCGCACGGCGACGCTGACCGTGAGCGGCACCGACGCGTCGAACCTCGCGCTCGGCGCGACGGCGAAGTCGAGCAGCGATCAGAACGGCGGCCTGGTGGCGGCCAACGCGATCGACGGCTCGATCGCCACGCGCTGGTCGTCGGCGCCGGAGGTCGATCCGTCGTGGCTCGAAGTCGATCTCGGCTCGGTCAGGACCTTCGACAAGGTCGTGCTGAACTGGGAAAACGCCTACGCTTCGCTGTACGACATCCAGGTGTCGAACGACGAGAAGGTGTGGAACACCGTGTTCCCGAACGGCCAGCCCGACGGCGCCGGCGGCACCACCGCGCCGGTCACGGGCACGGGCGGCGTCGATCCGCGCTCGTTCGCGAGCACCTCGGCCCGCTACGTGCGGATGCTGGGCCTGCAGCGCGCCACGCAATACGGCTACTCGCTGTTCGAGTTCCAGGTGCTCGACGCCCCGCAGTGCGGCGGCGAAACCGAGCGCTACACGCCGCTCGCGCCGCAACCGGGCATCTGGCAGTCGACGATCCCCGGCCTGCCGAACGGCCCGTTCGTGCCGAACGTGAAGGACAACCAGAGCGGCCTGACGTGGCAGCAGACGTACACCACGTTCGCGGCCGACGGCGCGCAGTTCACGCAGGACGTCGCGATCAAGTACTGCAACGCGGTGGGCATGCGCGTGCCGACGCTCAACGAAGCCGAGACGATCGCACGCTCGAACTACGCATCGTGCGCGTTCCCGTCGCCGTGGCGCACCTGGACCACGACGCAGGTGCCGAACCTGCCGACCAACGCCTGGCTGGTCGACTCGTCGGGCCGCCAGTCGCAGGGCATCATCAACAACGCCCCGGCGTGGGTCATGTGCGTGTCGGGCAACACCTCGCCGGCGCCGGTGATCACCGCGCAACCGGCGGCGGTCACGGCCAGCGAAGGCCAGAGCGCGAAGTTCACGGTGGCCGTCACGGGCACCGGCCCGCTCGACTACCAGTGGAAACGCAACGGCGTGCTGGTGGCGATCACGACGATCCCGTCGTACACCACGCCGCCCGTCACGGTCGCGGCCGACAACGGCACGGCCTACACGGTCGACATCAGCAACGCGGGCGGCACGGTCACGACCGCGCCGGCCACGCTGACGGTGGTGGCCGCCACGACCGGCGGCAACGGCAATACCGGCGGCACGGGCGACAACGGTAACGGCAACGGCAACACGGGCAATTCGGGCAACGGCGGCAACACCGGCAACGGCGGCGGCGCGACCACCCCGCCGCCGCCGACCGTGCCGAGCGCGAACCTCGCGTACGGCAAGCCGGCCACCTCGAGCGGCAACGAGAACGACGGCTACGGGCCGGGCAACGCCACCGACGGCAGCCTGAACTCGCGCTGGTCGTCGGCGTTCGCCGATCCGCAGTGGATCGCGGTGGATCTCGGCTCGGTGCAGACGGTCGATCGCGTGGTGCTGCGCTGGCAGGATTCGTACGGCGTGGACTACAAGATCCAGACCTCGACCGACAACAGCCAGTGGAACGACGCGGTGCCGAAGACGGACGACACCGGCGGCACCGAGGACCTGCGCTTCCCGGCGCCGGTGCAGGCGCGCTACGTGCGCATGTACGGCACCAAGCGCGCGACGCAGTACGGCTACTCGCTGTTCGAATTCGAGGTGTACAACAGCGCGAACACGCCGAGCTATGCCGTCACGGCCACCAGCAGCGGCAGCGGCAGCATCACGCCGGCCGGCAGCACGCAGGTGCTGCAGGGCGGCGTGCAGACCTACCAGTTCGTGCCCGCGGCAGGCAGCGCGGTGACGGGCGTGCAGGTTGACGGCGCGGATGTCGGCATCGTCGATCACTACACGTTCAACGAAGTGCTGGCGCCGCACACGGTCAACGTCACGTTCGGCTCCGCGGCAGCGGCGGTGAACCTGGCGCTGGGCACCAAGGCCAGCGCGAGCGGCCTGGAAAACGACGGCTATCCGGCGTCGAACGCGGTGGACAACAACCTGAACACGCGCTGGTCGTCGAACTTCGACGACAAGGCGTGGATCACGCTCGACCTCGGCAAGGAAAGCACGTTCAACCGTGTGGTCCTGAACTGGGAGAACGCCTACGGCAAGCAGTACCTGATCCAGACCTCGCACGACAACGTCGACTGGTCGAATACCGTCTACACCCAGAACAACGGACGCGGCGGCATCGAGGATCTGCCGTTGACCGCCACCACCACGGCGCGCTACATCCGCCTGCAAGGGGTACAGCGCGCAACCGGCTACGGCTACTCGCTGTTCGAGTTCGCCGTGTACAACGATCCGGCGCTTGCCGGTTCGGGCGGCACGCCGCCGCAACAACCGGCCAGCCCGTTCGTCGAGCAGCCGGCCAACCAGGCGGTGCCGGTGGGCCAGAGCGGCCACTTCGCCGTGCTGATGTCGGGCACGGGGCCGTACACGTACCAGTGGCAGCTCGGCGGCAAGCCGATCGCCGGTGCGACCAGCCGCACCTACGACACGCCGCTGGCCGTGGCCGGCGACACCGGCAAGGTGTTCAGCGTGGCGGTGACGGGGCCGGACGGCACTGTCACCGGCTCGGGCAACGCGACGTTGACGGTGGACACCGCGGTGCCGGCCTACACGGTCAAGCCGGGCCTGATCGGCGTGGACCTGCAGAACAACACGCAGGGCGCCTATACCGACGACCAGGTGTACGTGGCCGTCATCGCGCGCGATCCGGCCACGGGCCAGTTCGCGTGGCTCAAGCCGGACGGCACGATCATGGCGTCCAGCGCGGCCGACAACGACGCGCCGAACCACCTGACCGCGCCGAACGGGCAGAACTACAGTAACTACTTCTTCACGCTCGCGCAGAGCAAGACGCTGCAGTTGCCGCCGATGTTCTCCGGCCGGATCTTCGTGTCGCTCGGCAGCCCGCTGTACATCAAGATCAACACGGACGCCAACGGCAACATCGGTTTCGCGCCGCCCGATCCGAACAACGGCACGGACCCGAGCCTCGGCATCCCGTTCGACTGGTACGAGTTCGCGTACGGCAGCAACGGCCTGTGGATCAACACCACGCAGGTCGACGAGTTCGGCTTCCCGCTCTCGCAGGACGTCTACTCGGCCAACGGCACCGTGCACCAGCGCACCGGCATCACGCAACGCCGCGCCGATCTGTACCAGGCGTATGCACGCGAAGTGTCGGCGCCGTTCCAGCCCGCCACGCCGTCGAATTTCCGCATCATGGCGCCGGCCCACGACTCGTTCGCCGCGGGCAAGCCGAACGGCACGTATTTCGACGGCTACGTCAACGACATGTGGACGTACTACGCGTCGAACGATCTGCCGGTGGTGGCGGGCGCGCGCGCGTTCGTCGGCCGCGCCTCGGGCACGCAACTGGTGTTCAAGGAAGTCGATCAGCACAACGGCCAGTTTGCCGGCGCGACCTACACGGTCAACAAGCCGAACACGCAGGCGGTGCTGTTGTGCAATGACGTGTTCCTCGATGGCGACGGCACGCAGCAGCAGATCGAGGCGCAGCTGTGCGCCGCGATCAATCGCCACGTGATGGGCGACACGACCAAGTGGAACGTGCCGTCGGCGTACTACGCGGCCTCGCCGTCCAACGAGTACGCGCGCTTCTGGCACGACCACGGCATCAGCGGTCTGGCCTACGGCTACGCGTTCGACGACGTCAACAACCAGAGCTCGACGATTCAGGTGCCGTCGCCGGAGCACATCGTGCTCGGCATCGGCTACTGAGGTCGAACCGGCGGGCGCGCGCAACCGGCGCGCCCGCGTTTTTCCTGATGGGTGATCGAAGATGAACGGGACGACTGTCCGGACGGCCGGCGCAAGCCGGCTCGCGCACACGCCGCGCCGCCGCGCGCGCGGCTTCACGCTGCTCGAACTGCTGGTGGTGCTGGTGATCATCGGCATGCTGGCGGCGATCGTCGGGCCGCGCTATTTCGCACAGCTCGGCAAGTCGCAGGTGACGGTCGCGCGCGCGCAGATCGACGTGCTGACCAAGGCGATCGACAACTACCGGATCGACGTGGGGCGGTTCCCAACCACCGAGGAAGGGCTGCAGGCGCTGGTGGTCAAGCCGGCCGGCGCGGACAGGTGGAACGGCCCGTACTTGAAGAAGGACGTGCCGCTCGATCCGTGGGGCCATCCGTACGTCTATCAGGTGCCCGGCACCAAGGGCGATTACGCGGTGATCTCGTACGGCCGCGACGGGCAACCGGGCGGGTCGGGCGAGGACGCCGATCTCAGCAGCGAGTGACGTCGCCGCGCCATGCATCGGGTTCGCGCGAGCGGACCCGGCATGGCGGTGCGCCCACGCCGTCCCCGCGAAGGACGGCCCGCGGACCCACCGCCATGCCACGGCAGGCGCCCGGCTCAGCAAAGGAACACGCGGCACCATGCAATTCGAAGTCAGAGCGCTTTCGCCGGACAACCGGATCACCGCGCTGGTCGTCGACGCCCAGGACGAGGCCGGCGCGCGCGCGCACGTCGAGGCGCGCGGCCTGCACGCGATGCGCGTCGCGCCGGTGCGCGCGCTGCGCGGGCCCGCGGTCGTGCGCGGGCGGATCTCGCTCGTGCTGTTCAGCCAGGAACTGCTGGCGCTGCTGAAGGCCGGCCTGTCGATCGTCGAGGGGCTGGAGGCGCTGCTCGAACGCGAGGGCGGCGCACGCCTGCGCGGCGTGCTGCAGCGGATCCTGGCGGGCCTGCGCGAGGGCAAGCGCTTCTCGGCGCTGCTCGGCGAGCAGCCCGACGTGTTCCCGCCGCTCTACGTCGGCATCGTGCGCGCGGCCGAAGGCACCAGCGATCTGCCGCGCGCGCTGCAACGCTACGTCGATTACCAGGCGCGCATCGATACCGTGCGCAACAAGCTCGTCAGCTCCGCGATCTATCCGAGCATCCTGCTGGTGGTGGGCGGCGGCGTGTCGACGTTCCTGATCACCTACGTGGTGCCGCGCTTCGCGACCATCTACGAAGGCACCGGCCGCGCGCTGCCGTGGATGTCGCAGATGCTGCTCGACTGGGGCCGCTTCGCGTCGGCGCACGGCCCGGCGCTCGCGCTGGCGGCCGGCGGCGCGGC
>NZ_JAAGPF010000103.1 GCF_017104645.1 Burkholderia sp. Ac-20379 | reverse complement strand
GCCGGCGCTCGCCTACGGCGCGCTGCTCGAACGCGCCAACCGGCTGGCGGCGCATCTGCGCGCGCGCGGCGTGGTGCCCGGCATGCTGGTGGCGGTGTGCGTCGAGCGCGGCGCGCCGAGCATCGTCAGCCTGCTGGCGGTGCTCCAGGCGGGCGGCGTCTGGCTGCCGCTCGATCCGGCGTATCCCGATGCGCGTCAGGCCGCGATTCTGCAGGACGCGGGCGCCGGGGCGCTGGTGCTGGACGCCGCGACGCAGGCGCGCTTCTCGCGCATGCGTCACGGCATTCCGCTCACGATCCGCCTGGACCGCGAACGCGCGGCGATCGCCAAGCGCGAAGCGCGCGCACTGGCGGTGCGGCTCGAACCGGACAGCCCGGCCTACATGATCTACACCTCCGGCTCCACCGGCCGCCCCAAGGGCGTGCTGGTGTCGCACGGCGCGCTGGCGTTGCATTGCGCGGCGGCGATCGAGGCCTATGCGCTCGATCCGCGCGACGCGGTGCTGCAGTTCGCGTCGCTGCATGTCGACACGGCGCTGGAGCAGATCCTGCCGACGCTTGCGTGCGGCGCGACGCTGGTGCTGCGCGGCGAATCGCTGTGGACCGCCGAGGCGTTCCGTGTCGCGCTGCACGCGCACCGCATCACCGTGGCCGATCTGCCGCCGGCCTATTTGCGCGAGGTGCTCGAGGTGGCGCGCGGCAGCGCGCCGGGCGAGTGGACGCAGGTGCCGCGTCTGCTGATCGCGGGCGGCGAGGCGCTGCCGCCCGAAACGGCGCGCCTGTGGCAGGCCGGCCCGCTGGCCGGCGCGCAACTGATCAACGCCTACGGGCCGACCGAGGCCAGCATCACGAGCCTCGCGCACCGCGTGCCGCGCGGCGAGCCGGCCGCGGACGTCGCGATCGGCCGGCCGCTCGCCGGCACCGAAGTCTATGTGCTCGACCGCGACGGCAATCCCGTGCCGGAGGGCGTGCCGGGCGAGCTGTACCTCGGCGGCCCGCGGCTCGCGCTCGGCTATCGCGGCTATCCCGAGCTGAGCGCGGCGCGCTTCGTGCGTCACCGGTTGTCCGCCGATCGCGAGGCGCGGCTTTATCGCACCGGCGATCTGGCCTGTTTCGTGCCGGGCGGCGACGGCCTGATCGCGTTTCGCGGCCGGCTCGATCATCAGGTGAAACTGCGCGGCTTCCGCGTCGAGCTCGGAGAAATCGAGGCGGCGCTGCGCGAGTGCGGCGCCCACGACGCCGTGGTGCTGCTGCGCGACGTGGCGGGCCACGGGCCGCAATTGCAGGCCTACGTGGCCGCGCCGCGGGCCGGCTACGACGAGGGCGAACTCGCGCGCCAATTGGCGGCGAGGCTGCCGGCCTACATGCTGCCCGGCGCCTACGTGCGGCTCGACGCGCTGCCCATGACCCCGGGCGGCAAGCTGGACCGCGCGAACCTGCCCGAGCCGGCGATGCGCGAGGCCCGTGCGGCGCAGGGCGCGCCGCAGGATGCGACGACGTTGCGGCTCGCGTCGATCTGGCGGCGCATCCTCGCGCTCGGCGCGGGCGACGCACTGGGCGAGGACGATCACTTCTTCGCGCTCGGCGGGCATTCGTTGGCCTGCGTGCGGCTGCTCGCGGCGCTACGCGAGGCATTCGGCGTGGATCTGTCGATCGCGTCGCTGATTCAGGCGCCGACGCTCGGGCAGCAGGCGCAATGCCTGCGCGAGCGCGGTGCCGCCGAGCCGGCGCCGCACGCGGCCGAACGGGCCGCGACTGCGTCTGCCGCATTGGCTGGGGTTGCGTCTGCCGGGTTGGCTTCGACTGCGTCTGCCGTATTGGCCGGTGCCGCGCCCGCCGGGTTGGCTTCGACTGGGTCTGCCGCGTTGGCTTCGACTGCGCCCGCCGCTCCGGCAGGCAGCCCGCTCGTGCTGCTGCGCGAGCACGACGGCGGCGGCGAGCCGCTGTTCCTCGTGCATCCGGTTGGCGGCAACGTGTTCTGTTATCTGGAACTCGCGCGGCAGCTCGATATCGGCCGGCCGATCTACGGCATCCAGTCGCGCGCCTTGAGCGATGGCGGCCACGATCCGTGCGCCGAAACCGGCATCGAGGCGATGGCGGCGGCCTATGTCGCGGCGTTGCGCGAGGTGCAGCCGCACGGCGAGGTGCATCTGGCCGGCTGGTCGCTGGGCGGCGTGATCGCGTTCGAGATGGCGCAGCAGTTGCGCCGGGCCGGCCGCGCGGTCGCGCTGCTCGCATTGATCGACAGCTACACGCCGGCCTGTCTGGCCGAACTCGAGGCGAACGCCGGCGGAGGCCTGCCCGGCCGCGCCGGCCTGCTCGACGCGTTCGCGCGCGATCTGCTCGGCGCGACGCGAGGCGCGCAGGCCGGCCCGGCGCCGACGGGCGATCTCGACGCGCTGCTCGCGTCCGGCGAGGTGGCGCGGGTTCTGCCCGAGATGGATTTGCCGCAGCGCCGCCGCCTGTTCGAGGTGTTCGAGGCGAACAGCCGCGCGCTGCACGATTACGTGCCGCAACCGTACGACGGCCCGATCGTCGCGTTCGGCGCGGCGGCGCAGGCCGGCCACCCCGCGCGCGGCTGGGATGCCTGCGCGCGCGGCGGCTTGCTGATCCATGCGCTTCCCGGCGATCATTATTCGCTTTTGAACGCGCCGCACGTCCCCCCCCTTGCGCGGATGCTGGTCGAGCGACTGGCGGTGCGCGAGCTTTCCATTACGACATCCATGCACGACGCAAGGCAGGCAAGTGAATAAAGCAGAAACGATGCACGCGACCGACGCGTCGCCGTTCGACTGGTGGGGGCTGCTGACCGACCAGGCGTTCCTGACCAACCCCTATCCGTACCTCGAAACCCGGCGCGAATTCGGCCCGGTTCAGCACGACGCCGCGTCCGACGTCTACTTCGTCATCGGGCATCGCGAGTTCGGCCAGGTGGCGCGTTCGCCGCAGTTCGGCCGCGACACCCGCTTGTGGCGCGACGGCTGGGCCGCGCCGCAGAACGCCATCGGCGATCCGCTGATGTTCAGGCTGTTCAGCGAGTTCCAGCCGCAGATGATCAATTCGAATCCGCCCGATCATCGCCGCATGCGCGCCGTCTACGAGCAGTCGTTCAAGCCGGCGGCGATCGCGGCGCTGGAGGCCATGATCGAAGCCGAGGCGGACACGCTGCTCGACGCGATGCCGGCCGAGGGGCCTGTGGAATTCATGGCGGCGTTCGCCACGCCGCTGCCGCTGCGCGTGCTGCGCAACATGTTCGAGATGCCCGAGCGGATGGACGGCGAGATCAGCCGCTGGAGCGCCGCGCTGATCAAGCTCGCCGACGTGATGCTGACGCCGCAGCAGAAGCAGGATGCCTACGACGCGCTGCTGGAATTCAAGACCTACCTGCGCGGCCACCTTGCCGAGCGCCGCAAGCATCCCGGCGGCGGCATGATCGACGCGGTGATCGCCGCGCACGACGACGGCACGCTCGACGAGGAGGAGACGCTGGTCAACCTGGTGGCGATGCTGATCGCCGGCCATGAAACCACCGTCACGCTGATCGGCAACGGCATGCTGACCTTGCTGCGCCACCCGCGCGAGCTCGAGCGGCTGCGCGCGGACCGTTCGCTGATGCGCTCGGCGATCGACGAATGCCTGCGCTACGAGCCGGGCGGCAACATGATCGTGCGCGTCGCGATCGAGGACGCGGAGGTCGGCGGCGTGACGATTCCGGCGGGCAGCATGGTGCTCGGCCTGATCGGCGCGGTCAATCGCGACCCGCGCAGCTTCGCCGACCCGCAGACGTTCGACGTCGGCCGCCATCCCAACACGCATTACACGTTCGGCAGCGGGATTCACGTGTGCATCGGCGCGCCGCTGGCGCGGCTCGAGGCGCGCATCGCGTTCGACAAGCTGCTGGACCGCTATCCGGCGCTCGCGCTGGACGGCGAGCCGGCCTGGCGGCTGGACAGGATCAACGGCCGCGGGCTGGGCCATTTGCCGATGCGGGTGGGCGCATGAAACGGGTTGGTATCGAAGCACTGAACATTCACGGCGGCATGGCGTACCTCGACGTGCGCGAATTGTGCGAGCACCGCGGGCTCGACCTGCCGCGCTTCCAGAATCTCCTGATGAAGGAGAAGACCGTCGCGCTGCCGTACGAGGACCCGGTCACGTTCGCCGTCAATGCGGCGCGTCCGCTGGTCGACGCGTTGCCGCAGGCCGAGCGCGACCGCATCGAGATGGTGGTGGTGTGCACCGAGTCGGGCATCGATTTCGGCAAGTCGATGAGCACCTACGTGCACGACTATCTGCGCCTGCGTCCCAACTGCCGGCTGTTCGAGATCAAGCAGGCCTGTTATTCGGGCGCGGCCGGCCTGCAGGTGGCCGTCAATTTCCTGCTGTCCGGCACCTCGCCCGGCGCGAAGGCGCTGGTGATCGCCAGCGACATCTCGCGCTTCGCGCTGGCCGATGCGGGCGCGATTCAGGAGTGGGCGTATTCCGAGCCGAGTTCGGGCGCCGGCGCCGCCGCGCTGCTGATCAGCGACACGCCGCATCTGCTGGCGATCGATCCGGGCGCGTACGGCAATCATGCGTTCGAGGTGATGGATACCTGCCGGCCCGGCGCTGACCTCGAGGCCGGCGACGCCGACCTGTCGCTGATGGCCTATCTCGACTGCTGCGAGCACGCCTACCGCGATTACGCCCGCCGTGTCGACGGCGCGGATTTCCGCGAATCGTTCGCTTATCTGTGTTTCCACACGCCGTTCGGCGGGATGGTGAAGGGCGCGCACCGGCAACTGATGCGCAAGCTCTACAAGGCGCCGCCCGCGCAGATCGAGGCCGATTTCGCGCAACGCATGGGGGCGAGCCTCGCGTACGGGCAGCGCGTCGGCAATACGGCCGGGGCCTCGCTGTTCCTCGCCATCGCGGGCACGCTGGCGCATGCCGAGCTGAACACGCCGCGCCGGCTCGGGCTGTTTTCGTACGGCTCGGGCTGCTGCTCGGAGTTCTTCAGCGGCGTGGCCACCGCCGAGGGGCAGCAGCGCCTGCGCGCGTTGCAGATCGATACGGCGCTGGACCGGCGCTATCGCCTGTCGATCGCCGAATACGAAACGCTGTTGCTCGGCAATGGCACGGTGCGGATCGGCACGCGCGACGTGAAGCTCGATCATGCGATCATCCCCGGCGCCTGGGCGGCGCTGCAGGCCGAGCAGGCCCGCGCCGACGCGCCGCGTCGGCTCGTGCTCGACGAGATCGCCGGCTATCACCGCAAATACCGCTGGATCTGAAACCGGCAATCACGGAGAAACAATTTGAATCGCGATGCAATCCTGAACATGTTGTCGTCGAAGATCGTCGAGGTCGTGCCGGATCTGGCAGGCCGCACGATCGCGCCGACCGACTCGATGACCGAGCTCGGGCTCGATTCGATCGAGCGCTACGAGGCGCTGGTGCTGACGCTCGAGGCGATCGGCCTGGAAGTGCCGCTGGTCAAGCTGCACGGCCCGCGCAACCTGGGCGAACTCGCGGATCTGCTGCATGCCCTGCTCGCGGCCTGAGCCGGCGGCGCCCGTGGTGACGGGCATCGGCGTGGCGAGCGCGCTCGGCTACGGCAAGCAGGCGTTCCTGCAAGGCTTGCTTGCCGCGCCTTCGGTGTTCGGCGCGATGCGGCGGCCGGGGCGCGGCGACGCCGGGCAGGCGTTCATCGGCGCCGAATTGCCGGAGTCGCCGCAACCGCCGCCCGCGCTCGACCGGCTGCCGCCGCGCATCGCGCGCACCACGGGCCTGAGCGGGCAGGTGGCGGTCGGCGTGCTCGACGAGGCCTGGCGCGAGGCCGGGCTCGATGCGCTCGACCCGCAGGAGATCGGGCTCGTGATCGGCGGCTCGAACCTGCAGGCGCGCGAACAGATGCTGCTGTACCAGGCGCATGCGGCGCGGCCCGCGTTCGTGCCGCCGCGTTACGGCTACGGCATGTTCGACACCGACCTGAGCGGCTTGTGCACCTCGCTGTTTCCGATCGCGGGGTTCGCATACAGCGTGGGCGGCGCGTCCGCGAGCGGCCTGCTGGCGGTGCAGCATGCGCTCGACGCGGTGCGCTCGGGGCGGGTGCGCGCCTGCATCGCGCTGGGCGCGTTGCAGGATCTGTCGCACTACGAATGTCAGGCGCTGCGCTCGGCCGGCGCGATGGGCTCCGACCGGTTCGCGGACCAACCCGGCGAGGCCTGCCGGCCGTTCGACGCCGCGCGCGACGGCTTCATCTTCGGCGAGGCGTCGGCGGCGCTGGTGGTGCGGCGCGCCGAGGATCTGTCCGATCCGGCGGTCGCGGCCGGCAGCTATGGCAGCCTGATCGGCGCGGCGCAAGTGGCGAACGGCTCGCGCGGCACGGCGCCGTCGCTGGACGGCGAACTGCGCGCGATCCGCATGGCGCTCGCGCAGGCCGGCTTGACGGCCGACCGGATCGACTACGTGAACGCGCATGCCACCGGCACGCCGCTCGGCGACGACACCGAGCTGGCCGCCTATCGGCAGGCCGGTCTGACGGCGGCGCGCGTCAATGCCACCAAGTCGATCGTCGGGCACGGCCTGAGCGCCGCCGGCGCGATCGAGCTGGCGGCGACGCTGCTCCAGATGCGGGCCGGCATGCTCCATCCGACGCGCAACCTCACGCAGCCGATCGCCGACGACATCCGCTGGGTCGGCGCGGCGGCCGAGCCGCACACGATGCGTTACGCGCTCAAGCTGTCGTTCGGTTTCGGCGGCATCGACACCGCGCTGGTGGTGCGTGCGCCATCGCTCTCCGAGGAGCACTGACCGATGAGATTCGACACGCTCGCGGTGGAGCGGCGCGACGGCATCTGCCGAGTGCGCTTCGACCGCCCCGAGGCCGATAACGCGATCGATTCGAGCATGGTCGCCGAACTGGGGGCGATGCTGTCGCTGTGCGAACACGGCGAGGCGGGGCAGGAGCCGGTGCGGATCCTGATCCTGGAGGGGTCGCCCACGGCGTTCTGCGTGGGCGGCGATCTGCAGGCCTTCGCCGCGGCCGAGCGGCCGAGCGATCCCGAGCCGCTCTACGATGTCTGGCTGCGGATGGCGCGCGGCCCGTTCGTCACCATCAGCGTGGTGCGCGGGCGCGTCAATGCGGGCGGGGTGGGGATCGTCAGCGCGTCGGATATCGTGCTGGCCGATCGCAGCGCCAGCTTCAGTTTGTCGGAGTTGCTGTTCGGGCTGTATCCGGCCTGCGTGATGCCGTTCCTGATGCGCAGGATCGGCGAGCAGCGCGCGCACTACCTGACGCTGACGACCCGCGCGTTCGGCGCCGAGGAGGCGGCGAGCTGGGGCCTGGTGGATGCGCTCGACGACGACGTCGCGGCGCTGCTGCGCAAGCATCTGCTGCGCCTGAAATTGCTGAGCCGGCCCGCGATCGCGCGCTACAAGCGCTACACGGCGCAACTCGTCGATCAGCTCGAACGCAGCAAGGCGCTCGCGCTCGACGCCAATCGGGAGATGTTCGGCGACCCCGACACGCAGCGCGCGATCCGCCGTTACGTCACCGAATCGAAATTTCCCTGGGAGCCGTAAGCGGCCTGAGCGGTGGCGGCGGCGCCGCGCAGATCCACCGCGCGCACCAGCGGCGACGCGGTGCGCGCCGACGCCGGCAGCGCCTGCGCACGCTGCACGAACGCGTGGTTCAGGCAGGCCATCGACAACAGGAAGATGAAGGTCTGATTTTCCTTGGTGCTGATTTCGGCCGCGGGCTTGGTGAGCACCTTGTTGGTCAGCGCGCGCGCGAACTTCGCGTTCAGCCACGGCAGCTTGGCCAGCTCGGCGTCGGCCAGCAGCATCTCGAGGTAATCGGGGCGGTGCGCGGCGAAGGCCGCGCTTTCGGGCGCGCGGTACGGGAACTTGCGCTTCTCCACCACCGAGGCCGGCAGGCTGTCGCGGAACGCCATGCGCAGCAGCCGTTTCTCCTCGAAACCGTCGTCGAAGCGCAGGTTCACCGAGGCCGCGAGGTCGATCACCTGCTTGTCGAGGAACGGGCAGCGGTTCTCGACGCCGTGCGCGAGGCTCATGCGTTCGCCTTGCGTCGACAGCAGGTAGCCGGGCAGCAGCGTCTTGAATTCGAGCCATTGCGCCTTCTGCACCGGCGTCATCGCGGCGTAGGCGGGCTCGCGCGCGCAGAGCGCGCCGATCGCGGCGAACGGATCGCCCGGCGCGTTCAGCAGGCGCGTGCTGAAGCGGCCGTTCTGGAAGCGCAATTCATGGGAGAACAGGCCCGGCAGCTGTTCCTCGGCGAACTGGCCGTACAGCCCGGTGAGCGCCGCGACATCCTGCGGCCCGTAGTGATCGAGGTGCGGGTAGAGCCGCCCGAGCTGGGTGCCGCGCTGCGTTTCGTCGAGCGTGTTCCAGGCCGCGCGCAGTTGCGTTTCCTTGAACAGGTCGTAGCCGAGGAACGCCTCGTCCGCGCCTTCGCCGCTCAGGATCACCTTGATGCCGGCCTCGCGCGTGTGCCGCGCGAGCAGGTACATCGGCACGAACGCGCTGCGGAAGGCCGGCACTTCGGCATGGAACGCGGCATCGGGAAAGTGCCGCACGATGTCGCCGTGCGTCACGCGCACCGACGAGTGGCGCGTGCCGAGAAAGCCGGCGACCGTCTGCTGCTCGGGCGATTCGTCGAACTGGGCATCCTCGAATTCGACCGAGAAGGTCGAGAGCGTCTGCCCGGTCTGCTGGCCGGCCAGCAGGGCGACGATGGCCGAATCCAGCCCGCCGCTCAGGTACACGCCCACGCCCACCTCGACGTCGCTGCGCAGGCGCAGCGCCACGCTGTCGGTCAGCGCCTGGCGGATCCGTTCGATCGCGTCGGCTTCGCTCGCGATCGGCGCGCCGCCCGCGAAATCGAGCGTGTCGTAGCGGCGTGAGGCCAGCTCGCCGCGCAGGCCGACGCGCAGCCATTCGCCCATCGGCAGGCTGTGGATGCCGGCGAAGCCGGTTTGGTCGGGCAGCGGCGTCCACTGGCCGAGGATCGCCGAGATCTGGGCCGGATCCTGCTCGAACGCGAAACCGGGAACGGCCAGGAACGCCTTCATCTCCGACGCGAACAGCAGTTGCGAGCCGTGGCGCGCGTAGAACAGCGGGCGCTTGCCATAGCGGTCGCGGGCGAGCACGAGTTCCTGCGTGGCGCGGTCGTAGAGCGCGAAGGCGAAGCCGCCGTTGAACTTCTCCAGGCAGCCTTCGCCCCACTGGATCCAGGCCTGCAGCACCACCTCGGTATCGGAGCGGGTGTGGAACACGCAGCCGCGCGCTTCAAGCTGCGCACGCAGCTCGCGGTAGTTGTAGATCTCGCCGTTGTAGCAGAGCCAGTAGCGCCCGCCCGGATCGGAGATCGGCTGGGTGCCGGCCTTCACGTCGATGATGCTGAGGCGGGCGGTGCCCATCGCGAGCCGGTCGTCGATGACATAGCCGCTGCCGTCCGGGCCGCGATGGGCGATCGCGGCCAGCATGCGGCGCATCGTGTCCGGCGCGTGCTCGGGATGGGCGTCGATACTCAGGAAACCTGCGATTCCGCACATAGACGCGCCTGGCTCGTGAATCGGGGGTAGGAGGGGGCGCTCAGGAGTGCGCTTGTGCGGCCAGTTTCTGCTCCACGAACTGCTCGATGCGCGTCACGCTGATCAGCACGTTGTGGGTCATATCCTGTTCGGAGAACTTGATATTGAATTCGCGTTCGATAAAACGGCACATTTGCACATAACCGAACGAATCCATGATGCCCGCCTTGAACAGGTCCGTGTCCTCGGGGAAATCCTCATCGAATTCGATCAGGAAATTCTCCTCGATATAATCTCGGATTTTCGTTTTCATGGCGTCGTATCAGAAAAGCCGCTTGGTTAAAAGCGGCGTTGCGGCGGAGTATGTCACGCGCCCCATGACGCGTCAATCGCGTGCCGGGGCGGTGCGGCGTTACTTCTCTCCATTCAGCAGCAGCGGCATCGATTGCGACGACGTGCCGATCACGATGACCTTGCTGTTCGGCGATTTCGCCAGTTCGACGGTGGCTTGCAGCCCCTGCCATTTCAACATCGAAACCTTGCTGATCTTTTCGAAATCGCGAATGCCCTGCGCTTCGATGATTTTCCGTTCGCGTTCCTTTTCTTCCGCATCGAGCCGGAATTGGTAAGCGAGCAGATTCTGTTCGTCCAATAATTTCTTGACGATGCCTTCCGTCATTTTGTGCGGCAAATCCAGGCGCGTGATCAGCACATGCTCGACACGAATCGGCTGCGTATTGACGCGCGCAATCACGTGTTGTTCGAATTCGCTGGTGAGACTGGTTTCGTCCTTGGCATAGATCGCGTCGGCGCGATATTTGCCGAGCGTTTCCCTGAGCGACGCCACCACCTCCGGAATCACGTAGGTGTTGCCGTAGTCGGGGCCGATCATCTGATTGAGCAGCGGCAGCTTTTCGGTCTGCGGACGATAGCGCACCGACCAGCCCACATCGATCGGCATGCCGTCGCTGGTGAGCAGGGTGATCGTGCCGTGCCGCTCCACGACGCGCACGTCGTAGCTGATGATCTCGTCCCACGGGAACTTGAAGTGCGCGCCTTCGCCGAGAATGCGCGGCGACGTGCCGCCGAAGAACCGGCTCCAGTAAATGCCCTGGAAGCCCGGTTGCTCGGCCACCACGATCATGTCCCACAGCAGCACGACCAGGAACGTCGAAATCAGCAGGAACAGCGTGATGCCGAGTTGGTGCTTGCCCAGAAGGGGCGCCGGCTTCGCTGGCCGTTTGGCGCTTGCGGCGCCGGCAGTGCGGTCAAACTGCTGCGTCATGGCCCTGCGTTCCTTTGCGTCGGCACAGGCTCGATTCGATGTGCATGGGAGGGAATCGTTTACTCGTAGGAAGACGCGCGTCGGCCGAACAGCACCACGATCAGGAGGGCGGTGATGGGGGTGATCACCACGGCGAGCAGCGAAATACCCCAGAAACCGAGCCGGCTATCTTTTCCAAGATAGCCGGCGGTCACGCAAAGCAGCAGGTAGAGAAAGGCAAAGACCATTGGCCCGATGCTCCGGCGGATAGCGATACGGCGTCGCCGGGCGCGAGGCCCGGCGGAACGATCACGCGGCGGGGGCCGCCACGGCGGCTTCCTCGGCGGCCGGGCGCTTCGCCAGGCTGGCCGCTTCCTTGAGGCCCTTGTCGTATTCCTGGCGGAAGAACTCGCGAACCTTGGCCGGTTCGAAGTCGAGCAGCGTGCCGCCGGTTTCGAAGTGGGCGATGAAGACCTTGCCGATGGCGTAGGTCACGCCGGCCGACACGGCCGACAGCGACGTGAACGCGATCGCGCTGCCGATCACCGGGATGAAGCGCAGGCTGCTGGTGGCCAGCGCCTTGCCGAACGTGATGCTGCCCAGGCTGCCGACCAGCGAGACGATGGCCGACTTGGCGGCGTCGTGGCTGAACGGAATCGTGTAGTGGTGCGCGAGATCGCGGATCAGCTTCAGCTCGACGGCGGTGATCGCCACCAGCTCGATGAAGGGCACCGGCAGCAGGCCTGCGCCGGCGGACCAGAGCATGTTGCGCTTGACGATGGCCATGGCCTCGATGGACTTCTGCGCGGGATCCTTGAGCACGGCTTGTGCGGCCTGTGCGGTGTGTTCGACTGCGGCGGCGACGGCTTCCGACATGATATTGGCTCCGTTAACTGAGGTAGCGGGTAGAGGGGCTGCTGTAGCGTCTTGCGATTTCAGGTGAGCGGCTTCGAACGTCGCGGGCCGGGCCTCGAACTGTCTCACGAGCGCATGGCACGCGGATGAACAGGCGTGGCGATGGCTGCCGGTTCATGCCGTCCCGAATGTTGCGACAGTGGTGCATCCCGCCTAACGCCCTCGAACTGCGAGCAGACGGGCGAACCTGAAGGGCCGGCGCTTCGACATCGTGCGGGTTGCTTTGGCACGGACCTGTCAGGCTCACGGCTCGTTCCCGTATCAACCAAGCCGTACTGCGGAAAGCAAACCGAAAGCGGCGCGCGGATCGAAATCGGGCCGCGCCGCCGCCTTTAAAACAGTCGCAATAGTAGCTTTCCGATTCGGGGCACGCAAGATGAAAACCGATAAATCGGAATGCATTTCGGCGCTTATCTTCCGTGCATTCGAAAATGAAGTGCAACACCATTTACGAGGGCGTCTACAATCCGCCATGGCATGCCGCGGCAGCCCGTCTGGGCGGGGCCGGCGGCGATCCGGCGCGGGCCGGGCAGGGGCCGTTCGAATGGATAAAGTGATACGTTTGCGCCGCGCAATAGGATGAACGTTGGGTTCATTTCCGATGTATTGGCCATATCGTTTTCATCGAATCGCGATAGCCTGCCGCGACGCGTGTATGACGCCGCGGTGACGACGCGCCGAATTTCATAAAGACGATTGTCCTTACGTGCCTATTCTTTTTCGATTTCCCGGCCATTCAGCATGACGATTTCAAAATACCTGGTGCCGGTTCGCGGCGCCGGCGAACTGCCGCCGCTGTTCCTGGTGCACAGCATCGCGGCCGAACTGAGCTGGCTGTCGCCGCTGGCGAACCAGTTGCCGAAGGCGCAGCCGGTCTACGGTTTCTCCGCGCCCGGCCTGAACAGCGAGGCGCCGTTCTTTCACAGCCTGCCGGAGATGGCCGCCGCCTATCTGCACGACCTGCGGCAGGTGCAGCCGCGCGGCCCCTACCGGCTGGGCGGGTATTCGTTCGGCGGCACGGTCGCGTTCGAGATGGCGCGCCAGTTGGACGAGGCGGGCGAATGCGTCGAGCTGCTGGTGCTGGTGGACGCGTTCGCGCCCGCGCCGGGGCTTGTGCGAACGCTGAGCCGGTGGGCCGACGATGGCCTGCTGCTGCAGGTGGTGAGCAATCTGTTCGGACTGCATTGGAAATCGCGCGAGCTGTTGCCGGCCGGGCGCTTGCCCGCCGGCGATCTCGCCGCGCAGACCGAGATCGCCACGCGCCACCTGCTCGCGCATTGCACGATCCCGCACAGCTTCGAAGTCCTGCGCGGTTATCTCGCGCGCTGCCAGGCCGTGATGCGGCAGCACGCGGCGCTGCTTGCCGCGTATCGTCCGCAGCCGTTCGGCCCGTGGCGCAACCCGCCGTTGCGCAGCGTGCTGCTGCACAACACGCGCGGCCTGATCGCGCGCGGCAGCGCGTTGCGGCTGCCCGAACTGCCCGACGACGAGCGCGATCCGCCGCACGGCTGGGAGGCCTGGCTGCCGACGCCGCCGGAGCGCTTCGCGATCGATTGCGAACACTTCATGCTGGCGCGCGACCCCGCGCTCGGCGAGGTGGCGCGCGTGTTGCAACAGGTGTTGCACGGCGATGCGGCGTCGAGGCCGGTTGCGGCGGTGTGAGGGGGTTTGAAGCCGCTTGAGGCCGATTGAGGCGGCTTGAGGCCGCCTGAAGTGCTCGAAGTGCTCGAAGCCGCCGCCGCCGCCGCTCAACCGAAGATCGGACGCCCGGTGCTGAGGCTGATGAGCTGGAGTTCGGGCGCGCGCGAGAGCGGGCCGAGCCGGTCGTCGGTCGCATCGAATTGCATGACGCTCGCGGCGGCCGGATCGAAGCGCGGCCAGGCCGGCAGGCGCGGCCCGTTCGGATCGCCGTTGCGCGCGAAATTGGTCCAGTAGCGCGACATCGTGTCGGACAGGCGCAGATCGGCGGCCGTGGTTTTCCACGGGTTGGCGCGCAGCGTGCGCATCGCGTAGGCGATCTCGCTGCCGTGGAACGCGCCGAGCGTCGCGGCCGGGCCTTCCAGATAGATCTTCCCCTTCGGCAGGCTCGGTGCGTGGGCGAAGTGATAGAAGTAGACGGCCTGGCCCGAGGTCTGCCGGTTCAGGCTGGCCCAGGCCGCGGTGTTCCAGGTCAGCGTCTGGTCGGCGAACAGCGCCTTGCCCTGCGCGATGGCCTGCAGCGTCGAATCGGCCGGGTAAAGCGCGTTCGCCGCCGTGGCGTAGTCGCCGTAGAGCTGGCCGATGGTCTGTTGGAGGCCGGCCGGCGTGTCGCCGCCGATCGGCGGGAACACCGAGCCTTCGTTGAGGTTGAAGCCCGCCAGCAACGGCAGCTTGTGCTGCTGGCCCGCCGCGAAGATCCGGTACGGGTCGCCGGTCAGCACCCAGCCGTCGACCGCCGGATTGAAGGTGGGGCCGGCGCCGCCGGCCTTCACGAGTTGCGCGACCGGCAGCGCGCGCAATTGCGCGAGATTCGTCGCGCCGAGCGATTGGGCGAATTGCAGGCCGGTTTGCTCCACCTTCGCGAGCGGTTGCAGCAGGTCGAGATTGCCGTAGCCGATCATGCCGGCGCCGCTCTGGCCGATGGCGCGGTGGAACAGGCCCTTCGACAGCGGCGACACCATCTGATAGCTGACGCTGAACGATCCCGCCGATTGTCCGAACAGCGTCACGTTGCCGGGATCGCCGCCGAACGCGTGGATGTTGTCGCGCACCCAGCGCAGCGCCGCCTGCTGATCGAGCAGGCCGTAGTTGCCCGAGACGCCGTGCCCGGATTCGGCGCTCAGCTCCGGATAGGCGAAGAAACCCGGCACCCCGACGCGATAGTTGAACGACACCACGATCACGCCCTGCTGCGCGAGCGCATCGCCCTGATACAGCGTGCTCGAGCTGGTGCCGTAGACCCACTCGCCGCCGTAGATCCACACCATCACCGGCAGCGGGCCGGGGCCGGCGTGCTGGGGCACCCACACGTTGAGATAGAGGCAATCCTCGCTCATCGGCGTGCTCGGGTAGTAATAGACCGAATCGCGCGAGGACGGCGGCGCGCAGGGGCTCGGGCCTTGACGGTCGGCGCGCCGCACGCCGCTCCACGGCGTCACGGGCTGCGGCGGCCGCCAGCGCAGCCCGCCGACCGGCGGCGCGGCATAGGGGATGCCGAGATAGGCGCGCACGCCGGCCGAGGGGCTCGGGGCGCCGCTGATCAGCCCGCCCGTGACGGGCAGCGGTTCGTGCGGCGTGAAGGTGGCGGTGCGGGTGGCGGCCTGGCTGACGACGGGAAGGCTCAGCGCCAGCGAGCCGCCGAGCGACGCCTTCAGGAAGGCGCGACGATTGAAGTTGGAATGGCTCACTGACGCTCTCTCGTAATGTGATTGGTGTGGTCTGCGCGTGGCTTGCCGCGAGGGCAGTCGGATTCTACAATCGCCCCGGCCTTGCGGCGAGCCCGTTTCGGGTGGGCCGCGCGACGGCATGCGCGGCGCCCGCCACGCGCGTTTCCCGGCGACCGGGCCCCTCGATCATCCGCCCTTCGGGCGACCCTGGCATGACGATTCTCGAACTTTCCGCATCCCCCGCATCCCCCGCATCCCTTGAAGCCCTCGCATCCCGAGCCGATGCCGCCGGACGATCCGCGCCGGGGCGGGCCGCGCAAGCCGCCGCGCTCGCCGACCTGCCCGATCTGTGCGACCTGCGTCTCGACGCGCTGCCCGAGCGTCCGATCGCCCGGGCCTCGCTGGCGCGGCAAGCGCTGCGGTTCGACGATCCCGGCGGCTTCGCGCTCGCCTGCGAATCGGGCTTCTTTGCGTTGCGGATTCCCGACGCGCTCGATCTCGCGCCGACCGACCGGCTCTGCGCGAATTTCTTCGCGCCGCGTACCGGCGATGCCGGCGACACCGGCAACGCGTATCGCGGGTTCCGCGGCCTCGTGCTGGACGACGGCTACCAAGGCTATTTCGACCGCCCTCACGATCAGCTCGAAAGCCTGTTCGTGAGCGACACCGGCTGGCACGCGCATCTGCCGGCCGACGTGGGCGACACCGGCCGGCGCATGGCGTCCATCGCCGACGACATCCTGCGCTGCGTGCTGCGCGGCGTTGGGGTCGCCGCGGACGAGATGGCGCGCGTGACGGGCGGCGCGGCGGACGGCGCGGGCCATCACATGCTCGGTTTCAATCACTACCGGCCCGAGAAGGCGATGCGCGGCTCGAAGTTCCACCGCGATGGAAGCTGGGTGACGCTGTTGCGCAGCACCGAGCCGGGCCTGGTGGCCCTGATCGACGGCGGGTTGTTCGCGATCCGCGCCGATTCGGGCTACCTGATCGTGAACTTCGGCCGCATCATGGAAATCCTGACCGAAGGCCTGGCGCAGCCGGTGCGGGCCAGCATCCACGGCGTGACGCGCACGGCGGGCGAGGGCGCGGGGCGCACGTCCTACACGATGTGCAACTACTCGCGGATCGACGCCGACGTGTACGGCTACGAGGCGGGGCGCGCCATGCGCCGGCAGACGATGCGCGAATACGTGGCGCAGCAGGCGCAGCGCAGCTATGACGATCTGAACGCGCTGTAGCGCCGGCGCGCGGCGCGGCCCCGGCCATGCCGGCCATCGCGCGCCGGTGGGCGGCATCGCCGCGCCAAACCGAGGCGCGGCGCCCGTTCGACGCTCCAAATCCCCACCCGCAGTATCATGGACGGCGTTTTGCGCCCGGTTTTCGCCGGCGCGCCCCGGAACGCAGTCTCATTCCTCTTCCGCGGACCGTGCTGCTCCCCCTGCAACCGCTCCCCGTGATCCATCGATGGCAACCTACGATTTTTCGAATTTCAAGCGCCCCTGGTGGGGCGTGCTCGCGCTGGCGGCCGCCGCGTTCGTGTTCAATACCACCGAATTCGCGCCGGTCGGCCTGCTCAGCGACATCGGCGAGAGCTTGCACATGCAGCCGACCGACGTCGGCCTGATGCTGACGATCTACGCGTGGACCGTCTCGCTCACCTCGCTGCCGCTGATCCTGATCGTCAGCAGGATCGAGCGGCGCAAGCTGCTGATGCGGGTGTTCGCGCTGTTCATCGTCAGCCACATCGTGACGGGCATCGCGCCGAACTTCACGATCCTGATGATCGGGCGGGTCGGCATCGCGTTCGCCCATGCGATCTTCTGGTCGATCTCGGCCGCGATGGTCACGCGGCTGGTGCCGCCCGGCGAGCGCAGCCGCGCGCTCGGCTTCCTGTCGGTCGGCACCTCGGTGGCGCTGGTGGCGGGCGTGCCGATCGGGCGGATGATCGGCGAGGCGCTCGGCTGGCGGCTGACGTTCCAGGTGATCGCCGCCGCGGCCACGGTGGTGATGGGCGTGCTGTGGGTGACGCTGCCGCCGCTGCCGAGCGAGCGCGCCGGCTCGCTGCGCAGCCTGCCGAGCCTGTTGCGCAACCCGAAGCTGATGGCGGTGTATGCGATCACGGTGATCACGGTGTCGGCGCACTTCGCCGTCTATACGTACCTCGAACCGTTCGTACGACAGATCGCGCACATCAGCAACGATCGCATCACCTATCTGCTGGTGCTGTTCGGCATCGCCGGGCTGCCGGCCGCGATGTGCTTCGTGCGCTTCTACACGCGCCGCCCGGAGCAGTACCTGCTGGCCGTGATCGCGATGCTGGCGGCGGCGCTGTTCATGCTGTTCCCGTTCTCGCTGTCGATCGGCACGCTGTCGCTGCACGTGCTGTTGTGGGGCGGCTTCATCATCTCGTTCGGCCTGGCGATCCAGTCGCAGGTGCTCGAACTCGCGCCCGATTCGACCGATCTCGCCGTGTCGATGCTGTCCGCGCTGTACAACGTGGGGATCGGGGCCGGCGCGCTGTTCGGCAACCACATCGCGAACCGGCTCGGCCTGCAGTGGCTGGGCACGTTCGGCGGCGCGCTGGCGGTGGTGTCGGTGGGGATCTGCTGGCTGTCGATCACGCTGAGTCAGCGTCGCGCGGCGGGCTGAGCGCGCCGCGCCGGGCGCGTCATGTCAGGCCAGCAGCCGGTCGATCAGGTCGGCGGTGGCCCGCACGTCGTACTTGCGCAGCAGGCTCGCGCGGTGGATGTCGACGGTGCGCGGGCTGATGTTCAGCTCCTTGCCGATTTCCTTGCTGGTCAGGCCGTGCACGACGAGCGCGGCCACGTCGCGCTCGCGGTCGGTCAGCGTGCTGGCGGCGTCGGCGTGCTTGCCGCCGTCGGACAGATCGGCGAACGTCCAGATCGCCAGCTCGAACGGCCGCTTCGGGTTGTAGCCGAAGCCGCACACCGTCACCCAGAAGTGGCTGCCGTCCACCCGGCGCATGATGCGGTCGTCGCTGAAGCCTTCGCGCTTGGCGATCAGCGGCCCGAGCCGCTGGCCGGTGGCGGTGAAATCCTTCTGCTTCGGATAGAGCTTGGAAAACGACTGGCCGACGATGTCGGCGCGCGTGGCCTTGAACAACTCCAGCGCGCGCGTGTTGCATTCGACCATGATGCGCTCGCGCGCGACGATGACGGCCACCGGCAGATGCAGGAACAGGCTCTCGTAATCGAGGCTCGGCATCGTGCCGGGGGTGGTGGTCATGGCGGGAAGGGCAGGGTGGGCAAGGGCGCAGCGCCGGCCGGCGCTGCGCGATTCTAACGCGCCGCCGTGCCGGTCAGACGTTCCAGACTTCGCCGAAGAAGCGCATCCAGTTCTCGCCCATCACCTTCTTGATCCGCGTTTCGCTCCAGCCGGCGCGCTGCATCGCGGCCGTCAGGTTCGGGAATTCGCCGATGGTTCGGATCCCTTCCGGATTGATGACCTTGCCGAAATCGGTCAGGCGGCGGTAGCGGCCCTTGTCGTGCGTGATCCAGTCGAAGAACTCGGTGCTGTAGCCCTGCGTGAAATCGGTGCCGATGCCCACCTTGTCCTCGCCGATCAGGTCGATCGTGTATTCGATCGCTTCGAGGTAATCGTCGACGGTGGCGTCCGCGCCGCGGCGCAGGAACGGCATGAACATCGTCACGCCCACGAAGCCGTTGGCGTCGGCGATCTCGCGCAGTTGCTCGTCCGTCTTGTTGCGCGGGTGCTCCTTGAGGCCCCACGGGCAGCAGTGCGAATAGGTGACCGGCTTCTTCGAGCAGGCGATCGCGTCCGACGAGGTTTTCGCGCCCACGTGCGAGAGATCCACCATGATGCCGACGCGGTTCATCTCCTGGATCACCTCGCGGCCGTAGCCCGAGAGGCCGCCGTCCGGTTCGTACGAGCCGGTGCCGACCAGGTTCTGCGTGTTGTAGCAGAGCTGCACCACGTTCACGCCGAGTTCCTTGAACACCTCGATGTAGCCGAGGTTGTCCTCGAAGGCATAGGAATTCTGAAAACCGAAGATGATGCCGGTCTTGTTTTCCTTCTTGGCGCGCAGGATGTCGTCGGTGGTGCGCACCAGCGTCAGGATCTCGCTGTGTTCGCGGATCTGCTGCTTCATCTCGGCGATGTTGTCGATCGTCTTCTGGAAATCGTCCCACACCGACACGGTGCAGTTGACGGCCGTCACGCCGCCCTTGCGCATGTCCTCGAACACCGATCGTTCGAACTTCGAAATGTTCAGGCCATCGATGATGATGCTCGAATCGTGAAGCGTGCTCATGTTTCGTCTCTCCGTCAGATGGTGCGTTCGAGGGGATGCCGGGCCGACGCGGCGGGGCTCGCGCCGCCCACGTCTTCCAGCGCGTGCTTCGAGGTTTCCCGAAGCGCGAGGCCGCCGACGATCGCGAGGATCGCGATCGCAATCAGGTAATACGCGGGCGACAGATTGGTGCCGGTGGTGGCGATCAGCCAGGTGGCGACCAGCGGCGCGGTGCCGCCGAAGATCGTGTAGGCGAGGTTGTAGGTGATCGCCGAGGCGGTGTAGCGGGTTTTCGTCGCGAACACTTCCGACATCAGCGGCGCGGTCACCACGCCCGACAGCACCGCGCCGATCGCGAGCAGCGCCACGCCGAGCAGCGATTGCGCGAGCACGCCCGAGCCGCCGAGCGAGAACGCCGGATACACCGACACGATGATGAACACGCAGGTGGTGGCGATGGTGGCGCGGCGGCCGACGCGATCCGAGAACAGGCCGGCGAGCGGGCACAGCGCGGCGGCGAACAGCAGCGCGAGCACGGTCACGAGCAGCGCGGTGCTGCGCGACAGATGGCCGGCCACTTGCAGATAGGTCGCGAAGTAGGTGGTGAACGTGTAGAACGACAGCGCCGTGACCGACACGAACGCGCCGAGCTTGACGATGTTCCACGATTGCGAGCGCAGCGTTTCGGCCAGCGGCGCGTGCGCCACCTCGTGCTTGCCTTCGAGCGCCTGGAACGCGGGCGTTTCGTTGAGGCTCACGCGCAGGTACACGCCGATCAGGCCCACCGGCGCGGCGATCAGGAACGGCACGCGCCAGCCCCAGCCGATCATCGCCTGCGACGACAGCGATGCTTCGAGCAGATACGCCACCACGGCCGCGCAGGCGAACGACGAGAACGTGGACACCGGCACGAAGCTGCCGAAGAACGCGCGCCGGTCGCGCGGCGCGTGCTCCATCACGTAGGCGCACGCGCCGGCGTATTCGCCGCCGGCCGAGAAGCCCTGCACGCAGCGGATCACCGTGAGCAGCAGCGGCGCCCACCAGCCGATGCCGGCGTAGGTCGGCAGCAGGCCGATCAGCGTGGTGGAGCCCGCCATCAGCAGGATCGTGAAGGCCAGCGTGCGCTTGCGGCCGATGCGGTCGCCCACCACGCCGAAGAACAGGCCGCCGAGCGGGCGGAACGCGAACGCCACGGCGAACACCGCGAAGGTCTTGAGCAGCCCGATGGTCGGATCGCCGCTCGGGAAGAATTCGCGGGTGAGGATGGTGGCGAGAAAGCCGTAGGCGGCGAAATCGAACCATTCGACGAAGTTGCCGATCGAGGCGGCCGCGATCACGCGCCGCAACGTCCGGATGTCGACTTCCTGGGTGGCCTGAGCTGACATGGTTCCTCTTCCCCTTTAAGTGTCGGTGTCGTCCGATATCGAAAACGAGGGTAGAGACTCAAAATACCTAGGTCTATACGTGTCAATTACCTAGGTATTCAGGTGCGGATCCGCGCGGCCGAGCCGGCCGGTCGGCCTGTTGAAACCGGCCGTCAGTCTTTTGTGTGCGACAAGGTGGCGCAGGGTAACCCCGTGTTCCGGGTTGGCGCGCCGCAGCGGTTCGGGCATGATATTGAGAATTATTATTATTTGAGCCCCCACGCTGCAATGCTCCTGTCCGATTTGCCCAAGAATGCGTCCGCGACCGTCGTCGCCGTCGCCGATGTCACCCAGCCCGATCCCATCGCCCAACGCCTGCGCGATCTCGGTTTCGTTTCCGGCGAAGCCGTGCGCGTGGTGGCGCACGGCCCGTGGCGCGCCGATCCGGTGCTGATTCAGATCGGTTCCACGCGCTTCGCGCTGCGCCGCACCGAAGCCGCGCGCGTCACGGTCGAGGGAGTGAACGGCCGATGAGCACCCCATCGCTTCGCATCGCCCTGGTCGGCAACCCGAACTGCGGCAAGACCGCGCTGTTCAATCAATTGACGGGCGCGCGCCAGAAAGTCGCGAACTATGCCGGCGTGACCGTCGAGCGCAAGGAAGGGCAGTTCCAGGCGCCGTCGGGGCGCACCGTGCAGGTGCTCGACCTGCCCGGCGCCTACAGCTTCGATTCGGCCAGCCCCGACGAGCGCATCACGCGCGATCTGCTGCTCGGCCGCTATCCGGGCGAGGCGCAGCCCGAACTGATCGTCTGCGTGGTGGACGCCACCAACCTGCGGCTGCATCTGCGCTTCGTGCTCGAAGTGCGGCAGCTCGGGCAGCCGGTGCTGATCGCGCTGAACATGATGGACGAGGCCGCGCGGCGCGGCATCGCGATCGACGTGCCGACGCTCGAGCGCGAGCTGGGCCTGCCGGTGATCCAGACGGTGGCCATCAAGAAGCAGGGCGCCGGCGCGCTGATCGCGGCGATCGACGCGCACCGGCCGGCGGCGGCGCAAGCCGCGCCGCAGGCAACGCAAGCCACCGCCCCGGCCGCCCCGGCCACCTCGTCGCCCGACGCGCACGCCGAAGTGCGCGCGCTGCTGGCCGCCGCCGTGACGATGCCGCGCTCGACCGACGAGCGCGACGACCGCCTCGACCGCTGGACGCTGCACCCCGTGTTCGGCCTGCTGATCCTGGCGCTCGTGATGTTCGTGGTGTTCCAGGCCGTGTATTCGGTCGGCAAGCCGATCACCGACGCGATCGGCGACGGCTTCGACTGGCTCGGCACGATCGTCGGCGCGTGGCTGCCGGACGGCCCGCTGCACAGCCTCGTCACCGACGGCCTGCTGACCGGCCTCGGCACCGTGCTCGGCTTCCTGCCGGAAATTCTCGTGCTGTTCTTCTTCATCCTCGTGCTCGAGGAATCGGGCTACCTGCCGCGCGCGGCGTTCCTGCTGGATCGCATGATGCTGTCGGTCGGGCTCACGGGGCGCTCGTTCATTCCGCTGCTGTCGAGCTTCGCCTGCGCGATTCCGGGCGTGCTCGGCACGCGCAGCATCACGAACCCGCGCGACCGGCTCGCGACGATCCTGGTCGCGCCGCTGATGACCTGTTCGGCGCGGCTGCCCGTCTACGCGCTGCTGATCGGCGCGTTCGTCCCGATGCGCAAGGTGGCCTACCTGTTCAACCTGCAGGGCCTCGTGCTGTTCCTGCTGTACGCGGCGGGCATCGGCGGCGCGATGCTGGTGGGCTGGATCATGAAGAAGCTGCGCGGCGGCAGCGAGGAGCAGGCGCTGCTGATGGAGCTGCCGTCGTATCGCGTGCCGCGCGCGCGCGACATCGGCCTGGGGCTGTGGGAGCGCGGCTCGATCTTCCTGAAGCGGCTGACCGGCGTGATCCTCGCGCTGACGGTGCTGATGTGGTTCATCTCGACGTTCCCGTCGCCGCCGGCCGGCGCCACCGGCCCGGCGATCGACTACAGCATCGCCGGCTATCTGGGCCGCGGGCTCGAAGTGATCTTCGCGCCGCTCGGCTTCAACTGGCAGATCAGCCTGTCGCTGATCCCGGCGTTCGCCGCGCGCGAGACGGCCGTGGCCGCGCTCGCCACCGTGTACGCGGTGGGCGGCGGCGACAGCGACGTCGCGAGCCTCGGCCACGCGCTGACGGCCAATTTCTCGCTGGCCAGCGCGCTGTCGCTGCTGGTGTGGTTCGCGTTCGCGCCGCAATGCATGTCGACGCTA
>NZ_JAAGPF010000102.1 GCF_017104645.1 Burkholderia sp. Ac-20379 | reverse complement strand
AGCTCGATCGTCTCGGGCCGCCACTCGGTCTGCAGCAGGCGGCGGTCGGCGCGGCCCGCGCGCGTGTCGGCGCCCGGCGCCGCGCCCGGTTCGTACTTGGCCGTCAGCACGCCGCGCGCGAGCGGGCTGAACGAGATCACGCCGAGGCCGTAGCGATGGGCCGCCGTCAGTTGCTCGGCCTCCACCTGGCGGTTCGCGAGGTTGTAGAGCGGCTGGCTCGCGGCCGGCGCGTCGACGCCGAGCGCCTGCGCCGTGTGCGCGAATTCGGCGATCTTCCAGCCGCGGAAATTCGACAGCCCGTAATAGCGCAGCTTGCCGGCGCGGATCAGGTCGCCGAGCGCGCGGATCGTTTCCTCGGGCGGCGTGAGGTGATCCTCGCGATGCACGTAGACGATGTCGAGATAATCGGTGCCGAGCCGCTTCAGGCTCGCGTCCACCGCCTGCACGATGTACTTGCGCGACGCGCCGCGATCGTTCGGGCCGCTGCCCTGCGGGTTCGCGAACTTGCTGGCGAGCACCCAGCTATCACGGCGCGCGGCGATCGCGCGGCCGACGATGCGTTCCGATTCGCCGCCCGTGTAGGCGTCGGCCGTGTCGATCGAATTGATGCCCTGCTCGAACGCGCGATCGATGATCGAGGCGGCCGCGCGCTCGTCGGTCGGGCCGCCGAAGTTCATGGTGCCGAGCGTCAGTTCGGACACCTGGAGGCCGCTGCGGCCGAGTTGTCGGTATTCCATTCCGTCATCCTGATGAAAAAAAGAAGGCACTGCGTTGCGCGGGCGCGCCGCGCTCACGACACCACGTACACGTCGGCCAGATTACCCTGAAGCCCGTCGGCCGTGATGGTGTGATTGCGCACGCGCCGGTTGTAGATCGTCACCTGCTTGAGCGTGACCAGGTTGACGATCGGCAGGTCGCGCGCCACCTGCTGCTGAAACTGATGGAACAGCGCCACGCGCTTGGCCGGATCGATTTCCACGGCCGCCGTTTCGAGCAGCCGATCCACCTCGGGGCTGCTGTAGTGCGAGGCGTTCGAGAACGGCACGCCGGGGCGGAAATTCTTCGACCAGTACAGCCGCTGCACGCCCACCGTCGGATCGAACATGTTGCCGAGGAAGTTCGCGTCGAGATCGAACGCGCGGTCGGTGTAGATCCGCTTCACGTAGGACGCGAAATCCTGGCCGCGCACCGTGGCGTCGATGCCGATGCCGCGCAACGTCTGGCGCAGGTATTCGGCCAGCCGCGCGAAGGTCGGATCGTACGGGTTGTAATCGATCGTCAGCGGGAAGCGGAAGCCGCCCGAGGCGCGCGGATAACCGGCCGCGTCGAGCAGTGTCTGCGCCTGCGCCGGATCGAACGCGGGCACCGGCGTGCTCGCGTCGTAGAACTGCGTGAGCAGCGGGCTGATCGGCGTGGGCGACGGAATCCCGTAGCCCTGCCACACCGTGCGCAGGATCGCGTTGCGGTCGATCGCGTGCGCGATCGCCTGGCGCACCGGCAGCTTCGCCAGATAGCGGTTGTCGAGATTGAACTGCAGTTGCGTTTGCGCCGCGTCGTAGCTGTAGCCGCGCGTTTCGACGGCCAGATGCGGCAGCGCCGCGAGCCGCTTGATGTCGGTCAGCGGCACCGGGTTCTCGCCCGCCAGATCGAGTTCGCCGGTTTCGAGCGCCGCCGCGCGCGCGGCCGGATCGCCGATGAAGCGCACCACGAGCTCGTCGAGATACGGCTTCGGCGCATCCCAATAGTCCGGATTCCGTACGAACGTGACCGCGCTGCCGCGCTCCCAGCGCACGAAGCGATACGGGCCGGTGCCGATCGGCGCGAGATTGTTCGGGTTCTCCAGCGGATTGCCGCTCGCGTAGCGGTGCGCGGGCAGGATCGGCGATTCGGACGCGGCGAGCGCATACAGCAGATACGGCGCCGGCTTCGACAGTTCGAACACGGCCGTGTGCGGATCGGGCGTGCGCACCGCCGTGACGTTCGCGAACGTCGCGCGGCCGCGCGCGTGGTACTGGCGCAGCAGGTCGATCGACACGGCCACGTCGCGCGACGTGAACGGCTGGCCGTCGTGCCAGCGCACGTTGCGGCGCAGCTCGAAGCGGTATTGCAGGCCGTCGGCGCTGACCGACCACGCGGTGGCCAGTTGCGGCTTCGGCTTGACGTCGAAATCGTAGGCCAGCAGGCCTTCGGTCACCTTCGGCGCGATCTTCTCCTCGGCGCCCGCGGTCGTGGCGAAATCCACCAGCGCGTTCGGCTCCGGATTGACCAGCAGCGTGACGCGCCCGCCGCGGCGCGGCGTGCCTTGCGCGGCCGCTTGCGATGCGGCCTGCGCGGCGCTGGCCGCCTGCGAGAGCGGCGCGATCGAACCGAGCGCGGCAGCGGCGGCAGCCGCTTGCAACGCGCGACGACGGGTAAGACTCACGGGATCGTGACCGGACATGCGAAGCGCTCCTCGAACGAGATGCCGAACTGTCGGCTGGAAAAAGAGCCACCGACGATAGCAGCGCGCTTCGCGATGCTTAACCAATCAATTGGGGAATGCTTTTCCGCGCGGTCGCGTCATGCCGCCGTGCGCCGCGCATCGGGCAACGCGAGCGGCGGCAGTTCCAGGTTCGAGCGGAAATCGTCGCCCACGTAATCGTCGTCGATGATCCGCCGGCGCCGCAGCTCGGGCAGCAGGCCGTTCACGAGCAGGTCTTCCTGATCGGGCTGGCCGAGCCCGTGCAGCGACAGCACGTCCACCAGCCCGGCGCGGTAGCGCGCCTCGATCGCGTCGGCCAGTTGCTCGGGCGTGCCCGCCACCGACCAGTGCCCGGTGTCCTGCGCGCGCACGATCAGCTCGCGCAGCGTCAGCCCCTGGCGCGCGAAGCCGACGAAGATCGCCACCCGCCCGCGCCGCCGGTTCACGGCCTCCACCGACGGCAGCAGCGCCTCGGGCAGCGGCAGGTCGAGCGACAGCTCGCGCAGGTCGAGGCCGCCGCCGAGCATGTCGGCCAGCTTCAGCCGCCCCTGCGCGTAATCGATCCGCTCGTGGCGCGCCTTCAGCCGGCGCGCCACGTCCGCATCCGATTCGCCGATCAGCGAGTGGAACGAGTTCATGACGAGCGGCAGCCGCCCGGCGCGCCCGAACGCGGCGGCCTGCCGATGCAGTTCGGTAACGAACGCGCGCGCCTCCTCGAGCGTGGGCTGCGAGGTGTAGACCACTTCCGCATAGCGCGCGCCCAGCGTCACGCCGGCCGCCGATTGCCCGGCCTGGAACTGCACGGGCCGATGCTGCGGCGACGGCGGCACGTTCAGCGGCCCGCGCACCTGGAAATGCGCGCCGCGATAGTGGATCGCGCCGAGCTTGCGCGGATCGACCGTCACGCCGCCGCCCGCCTTGCGCGCCGCCGCGGCAGGATCGTTGGCGTCGTACAGCGCATGCACGATCTCGACGAATTCGGCCGCGCGCGCATAGCGCTGCGCCGGATCGGGCAGCGCGCCCTCGCCGAAATTCTCCTCGCCCACCGATGAGGTCACGGCGTTCCACGCCGCTCGGCCGCCGCTCACGTGATCGAGCGTGCCGATCAAACGCGCCAGGTTGTACGGATGGTGATAGGTGGTGGAGACGGTCGCCACCAGGCCGATTCGCTCGGTGGCCTGACTGAGCGCGGCCAGCGCGACGATCGGCTCCTGGCTGCCGGTGATGCCGGCCAGGCCGTCCGGGTCCGCCTGCAGCAGATCCGCCGTGAACAGCCCGGTGATGCGCTCGGCCTCGGCCTTGCGGGCCAGCGCGGCGGCGCGCCGGATGCCTTGCACGGGGCTGGCGTCGCCCGCGGCATGGATCACGCTGCCGGCGCCCGCGAGCGTCTTCAGGCGGCGGCGGTGTCTCGTGTCGTTCATCTGGTTTCCTTGTCGATTTGCGCGGGCCGGCGCCGCACTCGAACGCGGCAGCATCGGGATGCGCGCCGCAGCATCGCTACGCACTCCGATGCAGTTTTCGATGCCGCTTTCGATGCGGCGTCGCCCGCTCGCGCCCTCGACCTTACTGCAACGTGCCCGGGCCGCAGGAACCATTATTTTTGGCTTTGGATATTCCTCTTGCTTGTTTGACCGGGCCGCGCGCGGCGAAAAATAATCCGTCATGTCCAACCCGGCGATGTGCGGCCCGATGTGCGGCCCGATGTGCAGCCGCTTCCCGCACGTTCCCGCACCGATCGCCTCCGGCTCCTCATGACGTCCATCACCCGCACCTTTCCCGCCGACCTGCGCGCGCTGCCGTTCCGGCTCGGCGTGCTCGACAAGAGCCCCGTCGCGCCCGGCGAACCGGCCGGCGATGCGCTGGCGCGCAGCGTCGCGCTCGCGCGCTTCGCCGATGCGGCCGGCTACCACCGCTACTGGGTGGCCGAGCATCACAATTCGCCGGGCCTCGCGTGCCCGTCGCCGGAAATCCTGATCGCGCATCTGCTCGCGCACACGGCGCGCATCCGCATCGGTTCGGGCGGCGTGATGCTCCAGCATTACGCGCCGTACAAGATCGCCGAGAACTTCAACCTGCTGGCCACGCTCGCGCCGGGCCGCATCGATCTGGGCATCGGCAAGGCGCCGGGCGGCCTGCCGCTGTCGACGCGCGCGCTGCAAGGCGATTACGACCGCGCGCGGCGCGGCGGCTTCGCCGCGCTGGCCGAGCAGCTCGATCTGTATTTGCGCACCGCCGGCACGCCGCCGGCCGGCACCGAGAACGACGACAGCGCGCTGCGCGCCACGCCGCTGCCGCCGGCCGCGGCACGCCCCTACCTGCTCGGTGCGAGCGTCGACAGCGCGACGCTGGCCGCGCGGCTCGGCTGGGATTTCGTCTATGCGTCGCATATCAACGCATCGCGCACCGATCTCGAGCAGGCGTTCGACGCGTATCGCTCGGCATCGGGCGGGCGCACGCCGCTGCTGGCGATCGCGACGATCGTCGCGGCCACGCACGACGAGGCCACGCAACTGGCGAGCGGCTACGCGCGCTTTCGCGTGCAGGTGGGCGATACGCCCGCGATCAACGTGGGCAGCCTCGCGCAGGCGCATGCCTATATCCGGCAGGCCGGCGGCGGCGAATCTCGCATCGAGGCGCGCGAAGCGCGCATCGTGCACGGCACGCGCGACGCCGTGCTCGGCGAACTCGACGCGCTGCACCGCCGCTACGGCATCGAGGAATTCATCATCGACACGCCGCTGGCGGAGGCCGCGCCGCGCGTCGCGTCGCTGCATCTGCTGGCCGGCGCGCACGCCGCCGAGGCCGCGCCGCCGCACGCCCTTCACGCCGAACCGGCGCACGCATCATGACCGACACGATCCGCATCGCCACCGCCGCCGACGCGCCGGCGCTGTACGCCCTGCTTCAGCAGGCCTATGCACCGCTGGCGCAGCACAACGTGCATTTCACGATCACGCGCGCGCCCGTCTCGCAAGTCGAGCAGGCCGTCGCGAGCCAGACCAGCTTCGTGCTGGAGCGGCCCGGCGGCGACGACCGCCCGGTGCTGGCCGCCACCGTGACGGTGCGCTTTCCGTGGATGGACAGCGACAGGCAACGCACGCCGTATCCGTTCCTGCACTGGTTCGCCGTGGCGCCCGCGTTCAAGCGGCAAGGCCTCGGCTCGATCCTGCTGGCGCACGTCGAGGAACGCTTCCTGGCCGCGCAAGTGAAGGCGCCCGCCACCTACCTCGCCACCGCCATCGAGCATCCATGGCTGCCGCGGTATTACCAGCAACGCGGCTACGTGCCGTTCGACCGCTCGGTGAACGCGCTCGGCACCTCGCTCGTGTGGCTGCGAAAAGTGCTGATTCCCGAGTTGTACGAAGCACCGGCACGGGCCGATGCGGAGCCCGCCGGCATCGCTTCGATCAACTGAACGACGCGCGGCGCGCCGCCGCCCTACCAACGCATTCCCACCACGCCACGCCTCCATGACGTCACCGTTCCTCCCGCTTTCCGCTTCGCAGCGCGCCGCCGCGCTCGCCGCCTTCGTTCTTGCGCTGTCGCCGCTGGCGCACGCGCAGGCCCCCGCCACCGGCGGCACGCTGACCTGGGGCGTGGAAACCGAACCGCGCACGCTGAACCCGCAACTGAACGGCCAGGACAAGGTGGAGCTGCTGCTGCGCAACGCCTACGAAAGCCTGCTCGCGCAGCGCCCCGACGGCAGCTACGTGCCGTGGCTGGCCACCGCGTGGAAGGTGTCGCCGGACGGCAAGACCTACACGTTCACGCTGCGCGACGGCGTGAAGTTCAGCGACGGCGCGCCGTTCGACGCCAAGGCCGTGGCCCGCAACTTCCTGAACGCGCGCGACCTCGCCTACTCGGGCGGCAGCAATCTGGCGCGGCTGATCTCGCACGTGACCGACGTCAAGACACCCGACGCGCACACGCTCGCGATCACGCTCGATGCGCCCTACGCGCCGTTCCTGACGTTCTCGGGCCGCCTGCCGCTGCTCTCGCCCAACGCGTTCGACAAGCCGGACCTCAAGGCCGGCGGCCCGAACATCGCCGGCACCGGCCCGTTCGTGCTGCGCAAGTACGTGAAGGGCCAGCAGATCGAATTCGATCGGAATCCCGATTACCGCTGGGCGCCCGCCACGGCCGGCCACCAGGGGCCGGCGTATCTCGATCGCGTGGTGTATCGCTTCCTGCCCGAATCGTCGGTGCGCACCGGCGCGCTGCTGTCGGGCCAGGTGGATGTGATCGAGGGCATCTCCGGCAACGACGCCGGGCTGATCCGCTCGAATCCCGACCTGACCTACCAGCATGCGCTCAACACCGGCACGCCGTATTCGCTGTTCCTGAACGTGAGCTACGGGCCGACGCAGGATGTGAAGGTGCGCCGCGCGCTGCTCGAAGGGCTCGACGTGTCGGGCATCGTGCAATCGATCTATCGCGGCGAGCGCACCCGCACCTGGGGCATCACCTCGCCGATCGATCCGCTCTACGACCGCAGCATCGAAAAGACCTACGGCAACGATCCGGTGCTCGCCAACCGGCTGCTCGACGAAGCCGGCTGGAGCGCGCGCGACGCGGGCGGCTATCGCACCAAGGGCGGCGAACGGCTGACCATCGCGGTGATCCAGGCGCAGGCCACCGTGCGCGACCAGCGCGACGTGCTGCTGCAGGCACTGCAGGCGCAGGCGCGGCAACGGCTCGGCGTGGATCTGAAGATTCAGTACGTGGACGACGGCACCTACACCGATGCGCGCAAGAGCGGCAAGTTCGGCTCGATCGCGAATTCGAACACGCCGCCCGACGGCATCGACATCGAAGGCCACTACCTGCCGGTGGATCGCGGCGGCGCGCTGAACTACAGCCGCGCGGCCGCGCCCGAGCTGACGCGCTGGCTGCAGGCGGCCGCCGCCACGCAGAACCTGGCCGAGCGCAAGAAGCTGTACGGCGAGTTGCAGCACTTCGCGATCAAGGAGCAGGCCTATGCGGTGCCGCTCTACGAGCCGGAAGACCAGATCGCGGCGGCCAAGGCCGTGCAGGGGCTGCGGTTCCGGCCTTACGCGCAGATGCCCGAGAATCCGTACGACGTCTGGATCAAGAAGTAAGCGATGAAGCGCATGTCACCGCTTCGTCCGTCCGCGCCGGCCGCGCTCGCGCTGCTGGCCGGCCTCGCGCATGGCGCGCCGCCGTCGGGCGGCACGCTGAACTGGGGCGTGGAAACCGAGCCGACCACCTTCAATCCGCAACTGAACGGGCAGGCCAAGGCCGAGCTGCTGCTGCGCGCGAGCTTCGAATCGCTGCTCGCGCGCAAGCCCGACGGCGGCTACGTGCCGTGGCTGGCGCGCAGCTACGCGGTGTCGCCCGACGGCAAGACGCTGAGCTTCACGCTGCGCGACGACGTGCGCTTCAGCGACGGCCAGCGGCTCGACGCCAACGCGGTGGCCGCGAACTTCACGCACATGCGCGACCCGGCCTATTGCGCCGGCTCCAGCTATTGCGGGATCGCCGCGCGGCTCGTGGAGGCGCGGGCCACCGGCCCGTTCACGGTCGCGCTGACGCTGGCCGAGCCGTATGCGCCGTTTCTCTCGTTCGCCGCGGGCCTGAAGCTGATTTCGCCGGCCGCCTACGCGTCGCCGCAACTGAAGGCCGGCGGCCCGGCCGTGGCCGGCACCGGCCCGTTCGTGCTGGCCGCCTACCGCAAGGGCCAGGAAGCCGATTTCGTGCGGAATCCCGACTATCGCTGGGCGCCCGCCACGGCCGGCCATCAGGGGCCGGCGTATCTCGATCGGGTGGTGTATCGCTTCCTGCCCGAATCGTCGGTGCGCACCGGCGCGCTGCTGTCGGGCCAGGTGGACGCGATCGAGGGCATCTCCGGCAACGACGCCGCGCTGATCGAGCGCCAATCGAACCTGCGCTATCGGCGCGCGCTGAACACCGGCTCGCCCTATTCGCTGTATCTGAACACCACCTGGGGGCCGACGCGCGACGTGCGCGTGCGGCGCGCGCTGTTGCAGGCGTTCGACCTGGACGGGCTGGTGAGCGCGATCTATCGCGGCAAGCGCGCGCGCGCGTGGGGCATCACGTCGCCGGTCGATCCGCTCTACGACCGCGGCATCGAGCACAGCTACGGCAACAACGCCGCGCTCGCCAACCGCCTGCTCGACGAGGCCGGCTGGACCGGGCGCGACGCGGCCGGCTATCGCACCAAGGGCGGCGAGCGGCTGACGATCGACGTGGTGCAGGCGCAGGCCACCGTGCGCGATCAGCGCGACGTGCTGCTGCAAGGGCTGCAGGCGCAGGCGCGGCAGCGGCTCGGCGTGGAACTGACGCTGCGCTATGTCGACGGCGGCACCTACGCCGAGGTGCGCAAGACCGGCCGCTTCGGCGCGATCCCGAACTCGAACACCGATACCGACGGCATCGACACCGAGAACCATTACCTGCCGCCCGACCGCGGCGGCGTGATCAATTACAGCCGTGCGACCGACCCGCGCCTGAGCGCGTGGCTGCGCGAGGCGGCCGCCACGCGCGACGACGCCGCGCGCGCAAAGGTGTACGCGCAACTGCAGCGTTTCGTGCTCGCCGATCAGGCGTATGCGATTCCGCTCTACCAGCCCGAGGACGAGATCGCCGCGAGCGAGCGCGTGAGCGGCCTCGCGTTCCGCAGTTTCAAGCAGATGCCGGACGCGCCGTACGACGTGCGCGTGCGGCCGGACTGATGCGCCCGCCCGCGCGCCCGAACCCGGAGGACTCCCGATCATGACCCGCACCGCGCATCTCGCCGACCCGGCCGGCCCCGCCGCGCCGCCGCAGGCCGCCGCGCGCCCTCGCCGCCGCTTTCGTTCGCCCGTCCTCACGCGGCTCGGCACCGGCCTGCTGGTGCTGTGGTCGGCCATCACGCTGTCGTTCGTGGCGGTGCAGGTGGCGCCGGGCGACATCGTCGCCCTGCTGATCGGCGAGCAACTGAGCACGCCCGAGATCGAGGCCGCGATCCGCAAGGAATGGGGCCTCGACGAGCCGATCTGGCTGCAGTACGTGCACTACGTCTGGCGCATCCTGCACGGCGATTTCGGCCGCTCGTACATCCTCAACACCGAGGTCGCGCCGCTCGTGATCGGCCAGCTGTGGCCGACGCTGAAGCTGACCGGCGCGGCGCTGGTGGTGACGCTCGCGTTCTCGGTGGGCCTCGCGGTGCTGACGGCCGGCCGCCGCTGGGGCGGGCGCGCCGCGTCCGGCGCCGAGCTGCTGCTGGCCTCCACGCCGTCGTTCTGGCTCGGGATCATGCTGCTGTTCGTGTTCAGCTTCACGCTGAAGCTGTTCCCGGTGGCGGGCGATCGCGGCTTCGCGTCGCTGGTGCTGCCCGCGCTGTCGCTCGGCCTCGCGCAGGGCGCCACTATCGGCCGCGTGCTGCGCCAGGGCATCGAGCGCGCGCTCGACGAGCCGTATGCGCTGACGGTGCGCTCGTGGGGCATCGGCGGCTTCGCGCTGCGCGCGCGCCATGCGCTGCGCCACGCGGCGCTGCCGGCCGTCACGCTGGCCGGCTGGCTGGTGGGCGGCCTGCTGAGCGGCGCCGTGATCACCGAGCAGGTGTTCGGCCGGCCCGGGCTCGGCAAGATCACCGTCGACGCGGTGCTGACCAAGGACATGCCGGTGATCCTCGCGATCGCGATCCTGTCGGCGGCGATCTACGTCGCGCTCAGCACCGCCGTGGATTTGCTGTATCTGCTGATCGACCCCCGCCTGCGCGAACCGCGCGCACGGCGCTGACCCGGAGCCCGCCATGTCCGTCCCCTTCGACCTGCCCCTGCGCGCACGCCCCGGCCTGCACGCGCTCGGCTGGCTGCGCCGCCATCCCGGCCTCGCGCTGGCCGCGCTGTACCTGCTGCTGAACGCCGTGGCCGTGTTCGCGCCGAACTGGCTCACGCACTACGATCCGCTCGCGGCGGATCCGGTCTCGGCCCAGCTCGGCAGCAGCGCCGAACACTGGCTCGGCACCGATCAGCTCGGCCGCGACATCTACGCGCGCGTGATCTACGGCGCGCGCCATTCGCTGTCGATCAGCGCCGCCGCGATCGGCATCGCGACGCTGGCCGGCACCGTGCTCGGGCTGGCCGCCGGGCTCGCGCGCGGCTGGCTCGACGAGCTGGTCACGCGGCTGCTCGACGTGGTGTCCGCGTTTCCCGACCTGCTGCTGGCGCTGATGCTGATCTCGTTCACCGGCCCCGGCGCGGTCAACCTGGTGTTCGCGCTCGGCGTGGCGTCGGTGCCGCGCTTCGCGCGCGTGGTGCGCGCGCAGACCTTCGTGGTGGCCGGGTCGGGCTATGTCGAGCAGGCGCGCACGCTGGGCCTGCCGCCGATGGTGCTGATCTGGCGGCACGTGCTGCCGCACGCGATCGCGCAGGTGCCGGTGCTCGCGACCATCGGCCTGGGCACCGCGATCATCGGCACCTCAGGCCTGAGCTTCCTCGGCATGGGGCCACAGCCGCCCACCGCCGAATGGGGGCTGATGCTGGCCGAGGGCCGCAACTATCTCTACAACGCGTGGTGGATCGCCGTCTGGCCGGGCGTGGCGATCACCGCGACCGTGGTGGCCGTCAACGCGCTGGGCGGCTACTGGCAACAGCGCTTCGAGCGCCGGGAGGCATCATGAGAAACGCAGCCGTCGCGCCGCCGCTGGGTGGGGCGCAACGTACGGGGCGCACGGGTGCGCCGCGCGGGCACGACGCGGGCGCCGCGCCGGATCGGCGCGATGCCTCGGCCCTGCGCGATTCGAACGCCACGTCTGGCCGGCTCGATGCCGCCGCCCTGCGCGATTCGGGCCGCCCATCCGATCGGCGCGACAACCCCGCCCCACACGACCGCGTCGCCACCTCCCGCGCCGCCGCCGGCAACGTGCTGGCGCACATCGAAGGGCTGACGATCGGCTTCGCCGGCCGGCACGGCACGCAGGCCGTGGTCGGGCCGCTCGACCTGCACGTACGGGCCGGCGAATGCGTGGCGCTGGTCGGCGAATCGGGCTCGGGCAAATCGGTCACCGCGCGCAGCCTGGTGGGCCTGAACGGCGCGAACGCCGTGGTGGCCGCCGAGCGCTTCGAGATCGGCGGCGTGGACGCGCGGCGCTTTCGCGAACGCGACTGGCGCGCGATCCGCGGCCGCCGCATCGGCTACGTGCTGCAGGACGCGCTGACCTCGCTCGATCCGCTCTGGCGCGTGCGCGACCTGCTGGCCGAGGCGCTGCACGACACGCCGCGCCGCGAGCGCGCGGCACGCAGCGCCGAGATCCTGCGCGCGGTCGGCATCGACGAACCCGAACGCCGCCTGCCGCAATATCCGCATCAACTGTCGGGCGGCCTGCGCCAGCGCGTGCTGATCGGCACCGCGCTGGCCGGCGGCGCGAACCTGCTGATCGCCGACGAGCCCACCACCGCGCTCGACGTCTCGGTGCAGCGGCAAATCCTGTCGCTGCTGCAGGCGCGGCGCGAGGCCGGCGACGCGCTGCTGCTGATCAGCCACGATCTCGCCGTGGTGGCCGAGCTGGCCGACCGCGTGCTGGTGATGCGCCACGGCCGCGTGGTCGAGCAAGGCGACGCGCGCGCGGTGCTGGCCGCGCCCCGGCATCCGTACACGCGGCAACTGCTGGCGGCGATCCCGACGCCGGCGTCGCGCGGGTTCCGGTTGTCGCCGCAGGCGCGCGACGGCGCGCTCGCGGCGGACGAGCGCGAGAGCACGGCACGGCCGAGCGACCACGAAACGGCACGCGACGGCGCGATTGCCTCTGCCAACAACGCCACCCCGCCCGCGGCAGCCACATCACGTCTGCCGCTGCCCCTCAAACGCATCGACGCGAGCGCGCAAGTGCTGGCCGTCGAAGCCGTCACCAAACGCTACGGCCACGACGACGCCGCGCCCGCCGTCTCCGACATCTCGTTTTCGCTCGCGAAGGGCGAAACGCTCGGCATCGTCGGCGAATCGGGCTCGGGCAAATCGACCGTCGCGCGCATCGTGCTCGGCCTGATCGCGCCCGACACAGGCCGCGTCACGCTCGGCGGCGAGCCGTGGAGCGACGTGCCCGAAGCCGCGCGCCGCGCACGCCGCGCCGGCCTGCAACTGATCGCGCAGGATCCGGGCAGCTCGTTCGACCCGCGCTACACCGTCGAGCAGATCGTCGGCGAGAGCCTCGACGCCGTGCGCGTGTTCGGCGAGGCGCGCCGCCGCCGCGTGCGGCAACTGCTCGACGAGGTGCGGCTCGGCGCGGGCTGCCTGACGCGCTACCCGCGCGAGCTGTCCGGCGGCCAGCGGCAGCGCGTGGCGATCGCGCGCGCGTTCGCGCCGAACCCGTCGCTGCTGGTGGCCGACGAGCCGGTCAGCGCGCTCGACGTATCGATCCAGGCGCAGGTGCTCGATCTGCTCGCCGATCTGCAGGCCGAGCACGGCACCGCGATGCTGTTCATCTCGCACGATCTCGGCGTGGTGCATCACGTCGCCGACCGCGTGCTGGTGATGCGGCACGGCCAGGTGGTCGAACACGGCGCGGTGGAAGCCGTGTTCGCCGCACCCGCGCACCCGTACACCGCCTCGCTGCTGGCGGCCCTGCCGACGCTGCCGGCCCTCGCTTTCGCGCCTTCCCGCAACGCCGTTCCGACGCTTTCCGCGCTGACATCATGACCTCGACCTCTCCCGCCTCCCCGCGCCGCGTGCATCTCGGCGCGATCATCCAGGGCGCTTCCGGCAACATGTCGGCCTGGCGCCACCCCGACGCCGTGGCCGACGCCAGCATCAACCTCGGCTTCGTGCGCGAGCTGGCCCGCCAGGCCGAAGCGGCCCGCTTCGATCTGCTGTTCGTGGCCGACGGCCTGCACATCAACGCCAAATCGATCCCGCATTTCCTGAACCGCTTCGAGCCGATCACGCTGCTCTCGGCGCTCGCGCTCGCCACCGAGCGGATCGGCCTGGTCGGCACGCTGTCCACCTCGTACAGCGATCCGTTCACCGTGGCGCGGCAGTTTTCGAGCCTCGACCACCTGAGCGACGGCCGCGCCGGCTGGAACGTGGTGACCTCGCCGCTCGAAGGCTCGGCCAGCAACTTCTCGCGCAAGCAGCATCCCGAGCACGCGCTGCGCTACCGGATCGCCTCGGAATTCCTCGACGTGACCAAGGGGCTGTGGGATTCGTGGGAAGACGACGCGTTCGTGCGCGACAAGGCCAGCGGCCGCTTCTTCGATCCGGCCAAGCTGCATGCGCTCGATCACGCCGGCGAGTTCTTCCAGGTAGCCGGGCCGCTCAACATCGGCCGCTCGCGCCAGGGCCGGCCGGTGCTGTTCCAGGCCGGCGCGTCCGACGACGGCAAGGGCGTGGCCGCGCGCCATGCCGATGCGATCTACACGCGCCAGGAAACCATCCCGTTCGCGCAGGCGTTCTACGCCGACGTGCAGCAGCGGCTCGCCGCGCATGGCCGCGCGCAGGGCAGCCTGAAGATCTTCCAGGGCGTGAGCGTGATCGTCGCGCGCTCGGCCGCCGAGGCCGAGGATCAATACCAGGACACCGCGCGGCTCGTGACGATCGACAACGCGCTCGATTACCTGGGCCGCTATTTCGACCATCACGATTTTTCGCGCTATGCGCTCGACGCGCCGTTCCCCGACATCGGCGCGCTCGGCAGCAACCAGTTCCGCAGCACCACCGACACCATCAAGCGCGACGCCGCCGAGCGCCGGCTCACGCTGCGCGAGGTGGCGCTCGAAGCCGCCACGCCGCGGCCGAGCTTCTCGGGCACGCCCGACCAGGTGGCCGACGGCCTGCAGGCGTGGGTCGAGGCGCGCGCCACCGACGGCTTCATCGTGCGCGGCGGCACGCCCACCGCGTTCGCCGAGTTCGCCGCGCAGGTGGTGCCGGTGCTGCAGGCGCGCGGCGCGTATCGCCAGGATTACGAAGGATCGACGCTGCGCGAGCACCTCGGGCTCGAGGTGCCCGCCAACCGCTATACCCAGGCGCGGGACGCGGCCTGAGCGCCGCCCCGTTTCATCGTTTCTTTTTTATCAGGAATCCACACCATGAGTCGCGACCTTCTGATTCCGCTCGAGCCGGGCTTCACCGATCCGGCCCATCCCGGCGAACGCTTCGTCTGCCCCGACGGCATTCCGATCGAGGGGCTGCTGGCGGCTGACCCGGCCCGCGCGGCGCAACTCGACGTGCAGCGCGTGCCGTTCGCGCGCCCGCGCCAGGCCGCCGTCGCGGCGCTCGACGAGGCGCATCAGGGGCTGCCGGTGCTGGTGCTCGGCGACGCGCACCCGGCGCCCGACGATGCGCAACGGCTCGGCGACAAGCGTTTCGTGACGGAGCCGGCGCGCATTCTGGCGTTGCTGGCCGAGCGGCACGGGTTTCCGAAGGTGCACTGACCGGCACACGCGCCGAGGCGTCGCGCGCCGTCGCCCCGGCATCGTGCTATCGTCGCAACCGATTCTTCGATATTCGGATGCGACATGAAGCTGGCGATTCTCATCGTGGATGGCGTGTTCGACACCGGGCTGACGGTTCTGCTCGACGTGTTCTCGACCGCGAACGAACTGGCCGCGGCGGCCGGCAAGGCCCCGCCGTTCGACGTGGAAATCGTCGGCATCGGGCGCAGCGTCCGCACCGCGCTCGGCCTGACGGCGGCGGTCGAGCCGGCCGATGCGCTGCGCAAGCCCGACTGGGTGATCGTGCCGGCCATCAACGCCAAGCAGCCGGAGCGCCTGATCGCGGCGCTCGAACGCCGGGACGTGGTCGACGCGATCGGCCACATTCGCGCCTGGCACGCGCGCGGCATCCACGTGGCGGGCGCGTGCATCGGCACGTTCCTGCTGGCCGAGGCGGGGCTGCTCGACCACCGCGAGGCGACCACCTCCTGGCCGCTCGCCCCGCTGTTTCGCAAGCGCTATCCGAACGTCAAACTCGACGACGCCCGCATGATCGTGCCGGCCGGCAACGTGGTAACGGCCGGCACGGCGATGGGCCATCTCGATCTCGCGTTGTGGCTGGTGCGGCAGGCCAGCCCCGACATGGCCGCGCTGGTCGCCGGGTTCATGGTGATCGACAGGCGGCCGTCGCAGGCCAAGTACATCGTGCCCGATTTCCTCGCCCACGCCGATCCGCTGGTCGAGCGCTTCGAACGCTGGGCGCGCGAGCAGCTCGCCAAGGGGTTCTCGCTGCAGGCGGCGGCGCGGGCGCTGTCGGTCACGCCGCGCACCTTGCAGCGCCGCACCGAGGCGGTGCTCGGCAAATCGCCGCTGGCCTTCTTTCAGGATCTGCGCGTGGAGCGCGCGCAGCACCTGATGTCGCTCGGGCTCGATCTGGAAACGATCGCGAGCGATGTCGGCTATGCCGACACCGCCACGCTGCGCAACATGCTGCGCCGCCGGACCGGCCGCACGGTGCGCGAACTGCGCGCCGACCTGATGTGACGCGCCGGGCGGCCTCCCGCGACGAATGTCGCAAATGCGTACATTAATGTCATAACCGACAATAGTTTCGACGGGTTTCGCTGATTAGCATGGGGCTGTCGTTCCTGACCACCCATTCAATCGGACGTAACCCATGAAAATCCTCGCGATCGGCACCCTCAAGCCTTTGACCCAAGCGCAATCGGACCGGATTTTTCCGGCCGAAGTGCCGGCCACGCTCAAGCTCTATCTCGATGGCAAGATCGAGCAATTCTGGCTGCGCGACGAAATGAAGGGCGCGGTGTTCCTGCTGAACGTCGAATCGGTGGCCGAAGCCGAAACGCTGCTCGGCACGCTGCCGTTCACCCAGGAAAACCTGCACACGTTCGATCTGCTGCCGGTCGGCCCGCTGCTGCCGCTGGGCTTTCTGCTCCAGTAAGCCGGCAGCCGGCCCCTTCGCTCTCGTCCAACCCAGGCGGCAACGCCCTCCCGCGCCCAGAATCATGAACGACCTCTCCCATTCAGCCTTGGACAACCCCGCGTGGTCCGCGCTGTCGACCACCCATGCGCATCTGGCGCAAGGCACGCGCCTCGCGCTTCGCTACGACCCGGCGGTCGGGCCGTTCGCCGGCATCGAGGCGCCGACGCAAGCGTGTCTGCTGGCGCTTCGCGCGTTGGCCGCATCGAGCGAACCGGTCCTGCTGCAAAGCACGGCGAATCTCCCGGCTGTCGACGGCCTCGAGGCGGAACGGCTGTTCGGCGTGCTGCAGATGATCGATACGGCGGGCATCGGCCCCGTCGACGAACGCGGCATCGAAACGCTCGGCCCGCAACATGCCGACGCGATGATCGAGCTGGCCCGCCGCACGAGCCCGGGGCCGTTCGCGCGGCGCACGGTGGAAATGGGCCGCTACATCGGCCTGCGCGACAACGGGCGGCTCGTCGCGATGGCCGGCGAGCGCATGCGTTTCGCGGGTTTCGTGGAGATCAGCGCGGTGTGCGTCGACGACACGCATCGCGGCCAAGGCATCGCAGGCCGGCTGATGACCGTGCTGCGGAACCGGGTCAAGACGGAAGGCGACCGGCCGTTCCTGCATGTGCGCGAGGACAACGCGTCCGCCATCCGGCTCTATCGGCATCTGGGCTTCGAGGATCGCCGGACGTTCTCGCTCCATCGCCTCACGGCGTCGGCGTCGCGCTGAACTGCACGGGCAAGCGCCGCGCCGGCAGCCCATCCGGCGCGGCGCTCACAGCTCGGACAGGCCCGCCTCGACACGCTGACTCGGCAACCGCCGATTCGCCTCATCGCCGCCGCTTGCGGCCGCCTCGGCCGCGCGCTGCCGAAAGTGCTTGGGCGAGCACCCGACCACGCGCCGGAACGCGTTGCTGAACGCGCTTTCGGACGTATAGCCGAGCGAATGCGCCAGCACGTTGACGGGGCTTCGGCTCTCCAGCAGCGCGCGCTGCGCCAAGTGCATGCGCCATTGCGTCAGATACGACAGCGGCGACATGCCGGCCGTGGCCTTGAAGTAGGCGGCGAACGTGGCGCGCGACATCGCCGCGGCCTGCGCAAGCTCCGGCAATTGCCACGCGCGGCCGGGATCGTCGTGCATGCGTTGCAGCGCCGGCGCGAGGCGCTTGTCGCCCATGGCGCGAAGCCACCCCGCCGGCTGCGACCCGGCCGCCTCGAAGTGCGCGCGCAGGATCTGGATGAACATCAGATGCGCGAGCTGGTTCGCGGCGATGTGCGCGCCCGGCAGCGCCGCCTGCCGTTCGCGAACGAGCTGATCGAGCAGCCAGCGCAGCGCCGGCGCCTGGCTCGACGTGCCGCGCACGTGAATCAGCGGCGGCAGCGCATCCAGCAAAAGCTGGCTCGACGCGATGCTCAGCTCGACCTTGCCGCCGATCATGAAGAATTCGTCGCCCTCGCCGTGATGGGCCATGTTGCCCACGCGCCCCTCGAGCACCGTGTCGAGATCGACGGGCCGGCCGCTCAGGTCGGTGCCGAGCACATGCGAGCGCGGTTCGCTGAGCAGGAACACGTCCCCGCTTTCGATCCGGATCGGCGCGCTATCCCCTTCGAACAGGATCCAGCACTGCCCCCGCACCACGCCCCAGAACTTCACGGTGTTCGCGCGCGGGAAGCGGATGGCCCACGCGCCGCCGGCGGTCAGCCCGCCCGAAACGACGGAGCGCGTGCCCATCAGGCCGAGAAAATCGGAAAAAGGATCGATCGTCATTTTCGGATTTTCACGCATGAAACACCGACTTTCAAGCATTAGAAATCTCGCCAATCCGGATAAGCTGCGCTGACTGCCGGCTCGATCGATGACGCCGGCGGACAACCCCCGATCGATGAGGATGCCTTTCCATGAAGCAAACCTGGTTTATCACCGGCGTGAACAGCGGCTTCGGCCGTCACATGACCGAGCAACTGCTCGCCCGCGGCGATCGCGTGGCCGGCACCGTACGGGATCCGGATGCCATGCGCGATCTGGCGGCGCGCCACGGCGCGGCGCTGTGGCTCGCCAAGCTCGACCTGACCGACACGCCGGCCATCCGCCGCGTGGTCGATCAGGCGTTCGCGCAACTGGGCCGCATCGACGTGGTCGCGAGCAATGCCGGCTACGGGCTGTTCGGCGCGGCGGAAGAACTGACCGACGAACAGATCCGGCATCAGATCGACACGAACCTGATCGGCTCGATCCAGACGGTGCGCGCGGCGCTTCCGCATCTGCGGGCTCAGGGCGGCGGCCGCATCATTCAGTTGTCCTCGGTGGGCGGCCAGGCGGCGTTTCCCTCCGGCTCGCTCTACCACGCCGGGAAATGGGGCATCGAAGGCTTCATCGATGCGGTCGCGCAGGAGGTGGCCGGGTTCGGGATCGGCTGCACGCTGGTCGAGCCGGGCGCGGCGCGCACCGATTTCCGCTATCGCAGCGCGCAACTGGCGCCGAAACTCGACGCCTACGATGCGTCGCCGGCGCGCATGGCGCATCGGATGATCGAGGACCGCACCCACCTGCCGATCGGCGACGCCGCCAAAATGGCCGAGATCATGATCGCCAGCGCCGCTCAGCACCCCGCGCCCAGGCGGCTCGCGCTGGGCAGCGACGCCTACACCGTCATGCACAAGCAATTGAGCGAGCGTCTCGCGGCGCTGGAGGCGCAGAAGGCACTCGCGTTCTCGACCGATTTCGGGCCGGGCCTGTAGGCAGGCGGGCAGCCGCGGTTCGGTGCGAGAATCGCGAAACGAAAAGCCGGCGCGGGCCGGGAACGCGAGCCGAACCGTGGCGCGCGCATCCTCGGCCGATGCCGCGGATGCGTTCGCGGGCGAGGCTTCGAGGCCGCGCTCGCTTCCCGCTTCCCGTTTTTCGTTTCCCGGCGGCGATCGCCTCGCGCCACGCTCAGGATCCTGCCGCCCCTGCCGATAACGCATTCACACAGTCTCGAACGATCACGATGAGCCACGAAGACAAGGATCCCGCCAGCAGTTCGCTTCAGGCCGCGTTCCTGCGCCACGAAGACAGCCTCGCCTCGCCCGGCAGCCAGCCCGGCGAGGACAACCCCGCCGTGTATCGCACGCTGCTCGAATCGACCCGGGCGATTCCGTGGAAGATCGACTGGGCGACGATGCAGTTCGCCTACATCGGCCCGCAGATCGAGGCGCTGCTCGGCTACGCGCCGTCCACCTGGAAAACGGTCGAGGATTGGGCCGCGCGCATGCACCCGGACGACCGCGAGGCCGTCGTGAATTTTTGCGTCGCGCAATCGCAGGCGGGCGCCGATCACGAGGCGGACTATCGCGCGCTGACGGCGGACGGCGGCTATGTATGGATTCGCGACGTGGTGCACGTGGTGCGCAAGGAGAACGGCGACGTCGACGCGCTGATCGGCTTCATGTTCGACATCAGCGAGCGCAAGCGCACCGAGGAGAAAGTCGCGGCGCTGCAGCGCGAGCTGGAGCGGCTTTCGTTGTCCGACGGGTTGACCGGCATCGGCAACCGCCGCATGTTCGACACGGTGGTGGCGCGCGAATGGGCGAGCGCGGCGGCGTCGCGGCAACCGCTGTCGCTCGTGATGGTCGATATCGATTTCTTCAAGTCGTACAACGACTATTACGGCCATCTGCAAGGCGACGAATGCCTGAAGCGGCTCGCGCGCGTGCTCGGCGAGGCCGCCGGGCCGAACGCGTTCCTGGGCCGGTTCGGCGGCGAGGAGTTCGTACTCGTCCTGGCCGACACCCACGCCGACGACGCCGTGCGCGTCGCGGAACGCTGCCGCACGCTGATCGCGGCGGAAGCCATCGCGCATCTGCGCTCCCCGCACGGGCAGCGCGTCACCGCGAGCTTCGGCGTCGCCACCGCGGTGCCGACCGACACCATCGACGTCACCGCGTTCATCAACCTGGCGGATGCGCAGTTGTATCAGGCCAAGGATCAGGGGCGCAACCGCATCGCGGCCGTGGATCGCGCCGGGATCGGCGGCGAGGGGTTCAAGCTGCAATCGCGCTGAATGCCGCTCGAGCGATGCGGCGATCGAGCGGGAATGGGGGTGTTTCGGCGGATCGCGGAACGCGGGGCCTAGGCCCCGGGCCGTCGGCGCTCACGCACCGACACGCCATGGAGGGCAACGACGACGGACAGCACGATGCCGGTCATCCATAGCCCGTAGCCGAAGCCGATCGACGAGACGGGATACAGCGCGCCGCCGCCCTCGTCGGTATTGACGCCTTGAACCCAAAACGCGTTGCCGAGCACCAGCGCGCCCAGGCTTGTGAATACGGCGAATACGTCCTTCTCCGCGTCGTCACAGACAAGCAGCAGCACGGAAACCCAAAACAAAGGGTTCGCGATCCAACTGAGCTGGGCGGTTGGCAACCCCAGAATGCCGAAAAGCGCGATCCCCCAGCCGGGCCAGCAAATTTGCCCGTCCGCATAGCAGAAGCCGTTGAACATCCACGACAACGCGTGCAGCAGCGCGATGGCCGCCACGATCCGCCGCCTGCCGCGCAACCTGCCGCCCGGCCGCGTCACGGCGTCGATTTCGGCATCGCCGTGTAACGCACGCGGCGCTGCCACTGGCCGTTGACCAGCCGAAGCTGGCGGCCTGGGCCGCCGTCGCCGCGAAAGCGCAGGCCAACGGCAGCGCAGGCCAACGACAGCACGGGGCCCGCGTACGGCGCGGCGTGGACACGAAATGTCATGAATCGGATCGGATTCGAGGATTGCCCGGTTCGGGCTCCGTGAAACGGAGCCCGAGGAACACGCCGGTTCAGATCTTGGGCGTCGGGAAAAACACGTTGCAATACGACAGCTTGACGACCCGAGGCGAGGACGAGGTTTGTTCGCCATACGGCCCGGCGTCCACCGTGACATCCACGGAATCGATACGGCCGTCGCGCAGCGCCAGGAATTTATCGAACAATGCCTTTTTCGCGGCGTTGACGGCGCTGGCATGCGCGTCGTCGGGATCGGTATACGGCATGCGCGCGAAGATTTGCTTGCGGCACATCGGCGCCGTGACCGGAACCGACGCCGGTTTCAGCAGCACCTCGAATTGCCCGCCTTCGGCAAACTCGTCGAGATTTCTTTTTCCGTGGCCGCCGTTGACCAGATCATCCTTTTTGACATGCAGATCAATGAGTATATGGCCCGCCGCCTGCGCCGGCTGCATGGCCACCAGCGGTGCAACGGAAAACAATGCCGCACACAACAACGAAATTTTTCTGGAAACGGCGCTCGGTTTCATTTTGATGGACACCTGTGAATTGATGGTTTGATCGGGTCATTAAATTTTCCGCAGCACATAATAATCACGAACCCGATATTTATCCATACCGGAGATGCCGTTTTCAGATGCCAATCTAGAAATATTCGTTTGAAAGACGATTAACAAAAATCAACGGTACAAAATACCCATTGCCGCGCCCGGCATTATCTCTTTGAAGAAATTTTTTCCAGATTCACCGAATACGCCGGAATGCGGGGCTGGCGGGATTATCGAACCGGGGCGGCGAATCATGGCTTCGAATCGGAAACGCCTGCCTCGTGAATCAGCATTCGGCGCCAAGCCAAACCCGGCGCCCGATCCTCGCCGCGACCATCTCGAGCACGACGCGCCGCCCTTCCCCGACCGCAGGCGAACCGATGCCCGCGGCGTGCGAGCACCTGAGCGTCGTCAGCCGGCCGGCCGGGCACTGGCTGCCGCAGGAGCGCAAGCAGGAACACATCGATGCGATTCGGGTTTGGCTGGCGGACACCATCGCGTGGCGGCGGCCGGATCTCAATCGAAGTCGGTGGCGACCGCGAGCTGGCGCCACGCGTCGATATCCTCGCGAAACGCGGCCAGCTTGCGATCGGCGGCGCCGTAGGCGACCGGCCCGAGCGGCAGGTGCAACGGCGGCGCCTCGCTGTCGACGGCGCGCAGCATGACTTGCACGGCCTTCGCCGGATCGCCCGCCTGCTTGCCGTCGTTGCTGTCGCGATACGCGCGCCGCTGGCCGGCGGTGGCGTCGTAGTCGTCGATCCGCCGCTTCGCCACCGCGATCGAGCGGCCCAGAAAGGCCGTCCGGAACGGGCCCGGCTCGACCACGATGACGCGCAGCCCCAACGGCCGCACCTCCCGATCCAGCGCCTCGGACAGGCCTTCGACCGCGAACTTGCTCGCGCTGTAGTAGCCGGACCCCGCCGACCCGACGATGCCGGCCGTGGACGACAGGTTGACGATGCGCCCGCCGGGCCGCCGCCGCAGCGCCGGCAACGCCGCGCGGGTGACCTCGATCAGCCCGAACACGTTGACCTCGAACATCGGCCGGTACTCGTCCGGCGTGCCTTCCTCGATCGCGCCGACCAGGCCGTAGCCCGCGTTGTTGACCAGCACGTCGAGGCCGCCGAACGCGTCGACGGCGAGCGCCACGGCCGCTTGCGCGGCCTGCGCCTGCGTGACGTCGAGCGCGCACGCGCGCACCGTTCGCGGATACTGCCTGGCCAGCGCCTGCAGCGTCCGCACGTCGCGCGCCGTCGCCACCAGCTGGTCGCCGCGCGCCGCCACGGCCTGCGCGAGATGCTGGCCCAGGCCGCTGGAGCAGCCGGTGATCAGCCAGGTCTTGTTCATGATCGTCCTTGCGCGGCGTTCGGGGCTTCGGTGTGCGCGGCGAGCCAGTTCAACACAGGCGCCAGCGCGGCGTCCGAGTTCTTCTCGTAGATGAGCCCGTGGCCGTTGCCGAACACGCCGTGGTCGGGCAAATGCAGCACTTCCGCCTGGCTGCCGGCCGCCTTCAGTTGCGCGATGGCGGGATGGCTGGCGGCGGCGAACGCGA
>NZ_JAAGPF010000101.1 GCF_017104645.1 Burkholderia sp. Ac-20379 | reverse complement strand
GCCGACGCGCCCCGGCTATCTCAACCCGCCCGCGCCGGCTCGCCCGCCGCGCCGCGCAACGGCGGCAGCGGCTCCACGCGCCCCACCAGGAACAGATACGACAGCGCCCCCACCACGCACAACGTGCCGGCCGCCACCAGCGGCACCACGAACGAACCGCGCGTGATCGACAGCATCAGCCCCGTGAACGTGGTGATGAAGATCCCCGCCAGATTGCCCGCGAAGTTCTGGATGCCGCCGATCGAGGCGACATGCGCGGGCGTGGGCGCCACCTCGCCCACCAGCGTCCAGACGTTCGCGCCGGCGAACGACAGCCCCGCATACGACAGCGCGAACAGCGCGAGGCACAGCCCGGTGCTGTCCACCAGCGCCGACAGCGCGATCGACGACGACGCCAGCATCCCGCCCACCAGGCACGTCTTGCGCGCGGCCGTGGCGCTCCAGCCGCGCCGGAACAGCGCGTCGGACACGTAGCCGCCGAGCCAGCCGCCCGGAATCGCGACCAGCGCCGGCACCATGCCGAGCGTGCCCAGCGACGCGAGCGAGAAGCCGCGCGACTGCAGCAGATAGCTCGGAAACCAGGTGATGAAGAAGTAGATCGCGAAGTTCAGGCAGAACAGGCCGATCATCATTCCCCAGATGGTGCGGTAGCGAAACAGGTCGAGCCACGACACGCGCGCGGCGGCTTCGGCCTGCGCCGCGGTGCGGCCGCCGGCCGGCGCGCCGGCCCGTTCCGCCAGCAGCGCGGCCACGGCGTCGGGCGCGATGCCGCGATAGCGTTCCGGGTCGCGATAGATGAACCACCACGCCGCCGCCCAGACGATGCCGAGCGAGCCGGTGACGATGAACGAGCCGCGCCAGCCCACCTGCGAGATCAGCCACGCGACCAGCGGCAGCGACAGCGCCGAGCCCACCCGCGAGCCGCTGTCGAAGATGCTGCTGGCCAGCCCGCGCTCGCGGCGCGGAAACCAGTTGAACGCCACCTTGGCGAACGACGGAATCGCCGCCGCCTCGCCCGCGCCGAGCATCAGGCGCATGCCCACCAGTTGCCCCAGGCCGCGCGCCGCGCCGGTGGCGACCGTAAACACCGACCACCAGCCCACCGCGAGCGCCAGCGCGATGCGCACGCCCACCTTGTCGATGAACCAGCCGGCCGGCAATTGCAGGAACGCGTAAGTCCAGAAGAACGCGCTGAGCACGAAGCCCATGCCCACGGCGTCGAGGCCGAGATCGGCGCGAATGCTCGGGGCGGCGATCGCCAGATTGGCGCGATCGACGAAATTGATGACGTTGGCGAGGAAGCACATCAGGATCATCGCCCATCGGATGTTCGGCATCGAAGGTCTCCGCTTCGTAGGTGTCTGGCGTGCGCGGCCGCGCTGGAAGGCGGGCCGCGCCGGTCGCACGTCGGCGTGCTTGTCGGTTGGTTTTTCGGTCGTGCGGCGGCGGGCGCGGCGGCCCGCTCGGGCTCACGCGTGGTCGAACTTCTGCATCGCTTCCCACAGCCCGTTCAGATAGACGGCGCCGAGCGCGCGATCGTAGAGGCCGTAGCCGGGCTTGCCGGTTTCGCCCCAGATCATCCGGCCGTGATCGGGCCGCACGTAGCCGGTGTAGCCGGTGTCGTGATACGCCTTGACGATCGCGGCGATGTCGAGCGAGCCGCAGCTCGACAGGTGCGCCGATTCCTCGAAATCGCCTTCGGGCGTGATCTTGACGTTGCGGATATGCGCGAAATGGATCCGGCCCATGCCGCCGAATTCGCGCACCAGCGCCTCCACGTCGTTCTGCGGCCCCGCGCCGAGCGAGCCCGAGCACAGCGTCAGGCCGTTGGCCGGGTGATCGACCGCCGCCAGGATGCGCGCGAGGTCGTCGCGGTTCTTGACGATGCGCGGCAGCCCGAAGATCGGGCGCGGCGGATCGTCGGGATGGATCGCCATGCGGATGCCGCATTCGGCCGCCACCGGCACCACCGCCTTCAGAAAGTATTCGAGGTTCGACCAGAGCCGCGCCTCGTCGATCTCGCGGTATTCGGCGAGCAGCGCCTTCAGCTCCTCGGGGCGGTAGCTCGAATCCCAGCCCGGCAGCGAGATACCCTCGTTCGGATCGATGCGCTCCACCTCGGCGGTGCTGAACGCGAGGCAGGTCGAGCCGTCGTCCAGCGTCTTGGCCAGCTCGGTGCGGGTCCAGTCGAACACCGGCATGAAGTTGTAGCAGACCACTTGAACGCCGGCCGCCGCGAGATGGCGCAGCGTCTGCTGATAGTTCGCGATCAAGCGATCGCGCGTGGGCTTGCCGAGCTTGATGTCCTCGTGCACCGGCACCGATTCCACCACCTCGAAGCGCAGCCCGGCCGCCTCGATCCTCGCCTTCAGCGCCGCGATCTTGTGCGCGGGCCATACCTCGCCCACCGGCTCGTCATAGACGGCCGAGACGATCTGCGTCACCCCCGGAATCTGACGGATGTACTGCAACGACACCGGATCCGACTCCCCGTACCAACGAAACGACATCTGCATGACTGGCCCTCCTGAGCGATGCGGCGGCCCGGCCCGATCGTTCCGGCCCCGCCTGGTTGTCCAGATTCTCACTGGTCAACCAGTTTGCCGAAATAGTGGTTTACCAGTTATGCGGGGCATCTCGCATGCCGCTTTGGCTTGTCTGGCAAGGCTCTTCGTCGATCCCGATGCCGGCCGGGGCGGCGCGCGGCCAAACTGGTGTACCATTTTCGCCGTCCGCGTTCCGCGCATCCCGAGAGCACATTGCATGGCCGAAGTCTTTTCCACGCCGGCGGGCGCCGACGCCGACCGCTCCTATGTCGGGCTGGCCCGCCAGATCTACGACCTCGTCGCGTCGGGCGACGTGGCGCCCGGCGCGCGGCTGCCGTCCGAGCGCACGCTGGCCGAGCGCTTCGCCGTGAGCCGCACGCAGGTGCGCGAGGCGATCATCGCGCTCGAGGTGCGCGGCGTGGTGGAGGTGCGGGTCGGCTCGGGGATCTACGTGACCGAAACGCGCGAGGCCGCGCCGCTGTCGTCCGCGTCGTTCGAATTGCCGCGCGGGCCGGGGCCGATCGAAACGCTGCGCGCGCGGGCGCTGATCGAATCGGAGATCGCCGCGCTGGCCGCCACCGAACGCAAGGACGCCGATCTCGACCGGCTGTTCGCGGCGCTGCGCGCGATGCGCGAGAACATGGCCGACAAGGCCGCCAACGAAGCCGCCGACCGCGATTTCCACCTCGGCATCGCCGAAGCCACCGGCAACGCGGTGCTGCGGCACATGGTGGCCGCGATGTGGGACAGCTCGCGCGCCGATCCGCTCTGGAAGAAGATCGAGGAACACTTTCACGACACCGCGCTGCGCGAGGCCTCGCAGGACGATCACCAGCGCATCTTCTCTGCGATCATGGCCCGCGACGCGCAAGGCGCGCGCGACGCGATGCAGGCGCACCTGACACGCGTGATCGGCGAGTTCACGCAAGCCTGGCGGTAAGCCGGCGCGCAGACGCGCCGTGTGCCGTGTCGTTTCATCGGCCGGTTCTGCAAGAAACGCCCACGCCCGCACGCGCTCGCCGCCACGGCCAACCGGCCCGTCCGCCCCGCCCCGCCGTTCTCTCCCGCCTTTCTCCCGATCCGGGCACGCGTCCTGCGGCCCCGACAGTTCGGCGCGAGCGCACGCCCGCGCCGCTCAACCGCGAACCCGCCAGAAGGAGGACAGCGAGATGACGATCACCAAGACGATCAAGGGCATCGTCGGCATGGACCCGACCGATCATGCGGACCCGGACATGAAGGCCGTGCTCGACACGCTGCAATCGATGAACCCGAAGCCGATCGAATCGTGCACGCCCGCCGAGGCGCGCCGCCAGCCCACCCCGGCCGACGCCGTGAAGAAGCTGCTGGCGCAGGCCGGGGTGGACGCGGCCCGGCCGCCCGGCCTCGCGGCGGTGACCTCGCGCGATCTCGAGATCGACGGCGCGATCGGGCCGCTGCCGGCGCGCGTCTACACGCCCGCGATCGCGGGGCCGCTGCCGGTGATCCTGTATTTCCACGGCGGCGGCTGGGTGCTCGCCGATCTCGACACCTACGATGCCGCGCCGCGCGCGCTGGCCGCCAAGAGCCATGCGATCGTGATCTCGGCGCATTACCGGCAGGCGCCCGAGCACAAGTTCCCGGCCGCGCACGACGACGCGATCGCGGCCTGGCGCTGGACCGTCGCCAACGCCGCCGCGCTCGGCGGCGACCCGTCGCGCATCGCCGTGATGGGCGAGAGCGCGGGCGCGAACCTCGCGATCAACGTGTCGATCCACGCGCGCGATCACGGGCTGCAACGCCCGGTTCACCAGACGCTGGTGTATCCGGTGGCGAGCAGCAACACGATGTCGCTGTCCTACGAGGAGAATCGCAACGCGCGGCCGTTGAACAAGCCGATGATGCTGTGGTTCGTCGAGCAGGTGACGCACGACACGAGCGAATTGAAGGATCCGCGCATCGACGTGCTCGGCTCGGCGGACCTGAAGGATCTGCCGCGGACGGCCGTGGTGATCGCCGGCATCGATCCGTTGCGCTCGGACGCCGAGAATCTCGCGAACCGGCTCGCGCGCAACGGCGTGGACGTGGTCAGCGAGCACTTTCCGGGCGCGACGCACGAGTTCTTCGGGATGGCCGACGTGGTGCAGGCGGCGCGCGACGCGCAGAAGTTCGTCGCGCTGGTGCAGCGCAAGGCGTTCGGGGAAGAGGTGGTGTAGCGGAGGCGAGCCGGCGGCCGGGGTGTCGGCCGCCGCGCTCGCGGCTGCGGGCGGCCCCGCCCGCGCTTACTGCGCGGCGGGTTCGCCGCCTTGGCCGGCGGCATCGCCGCCTTCGTCGTAATCGTCCTCGGCCGGATGCGCGTCGAGCCACGCCACGATCTGCTGCGAGGCCTGCAGCGGCGTGACCGTCTCGCCGGTGGCCAGGACATCGAACTTTTCGGGATCCATGCCGTTCTCGTTGTCGAGATGCGCGATCGAGATGGTCCAGCGCCAGTCGACCTGCTCGGCAATCGGCGACGCCACCGCCTCGATGCTGCACCGGCAACCGTCGATCTCGGCGACGAACCCCGTCTGGGTCGGATCAAAACTCGCGAACACGGCAGCTCCTTCGATGGCAGGCTCCGCAGGCGCGGAGAAGCGGCGAGTATCGCACGAGGCGCGCCGGGCGCAACCCGGTGCAAACGCGGGTAAACAACGGTGCGCAACAGTGCGCCGCCCGATCGCGCTTCGGCGGGGAAGCGGCGGTCAGGCTTACAATCACGGCCGCCCGAACCAACCACCAGCCGTTTCGACATGACGCAGTGGAAGTACGCCAACCTCGACGCCATCCGCGGCCTCGCCGCGATCCTGATCGTGTTCCGCCACGCGCCGCTGCTGTTCCAAGCGCCGCGCCTCCAGCAGAGCTATCTGGCCGTCGACCTGTTCTTCGCCATCAGCGGCTTCGTGGTGGCCAACGCCTATGAAGCGCGGCTGCGCTCGGGCGCGCTCGGTTTCGTGGCCTTCCTCAAGGTGCGGCTGATCCGCCTCTATCCGCTCTATCTGATCGGCATCGTGCTCGGCCTCGCGAGCCATTTCGTGGCGCTCGGCCATGCGCACGCGCACGGCCAGCCGCATGCGTCGCTGCTGGCCACGGCGGCGCTGGTGGTGCTGTCGCTGCTGATGCTGCCGGCGCGCGCCGAACCGCTCTACCTCGTCAACAACCCGGCCTGGTCGCTGCTCTACGAGATCGTCGCGAACCTCGGCTTCGCGGCGATCGTGCGGCGGCGCGTGGTGCCGATCCTGATCGCGGTGATGGCGCTGTCGGCCGCGGTGATCGCGCTCTACGCGCTCCGCCATCGCGGCATCGACGAAGGCTGGGATCTGGCCAAGTGGTATCTCGCGTTGGCCCGCGTCGGCTTCTCGTTCTCGGCCGGCGTGCTGCTGTTCCGGCTGCGGCGCGCGGCGCGGCCGCGCAGCACGCCGCTGTCGCTGTTCGCGGTGGCCGCCGCGCTCGCGATGCTGTGCGTGAAGATCCCGCCGCAGTGGGCGGGCGTTGCCGCGATCGTCGAGGTGATGGTGCTGATTCCGCTGATCGTCGGGCTCGCCACGGCCTGCGAGCCGCCGGCGTGGCTCGCCGCGCCGTTCGAGCAACTGGGGCGCGTCTCCTACGGGATCTACATCGTCCACGCGCCGGTGCTGCTGCTCGCCTACCGGCTGACGGAAGCGCACAAGCATGTGTACGGCAAGGGCGCGCTGGCCGCGTTCATCGTCGCGATGCTGCTGTTCGTGGCGGTGCTCGACCGCTACGTGGACGCGCCGATGCGCGCCTGGCTCACGCGCCGTGGGCGGCGCGAGCTGACGGTGCCGGTGCACTCGCGCATCTAGCGGATCGGCCGCCGTGCTCGGGCACGCGGCTTGCCCGACCCGCGGCCCGTTCGGGCGCGGGCGCAATCGTGCATGGCGAAGCGCACTCGCCTTGCCCTACACTGCCGTCTCCATGCCAACGCGAGCGAAGCCGCCATGCTGAACATTCTCGGAAAACTGCCGTCGATCAACGTGCGCAAGGTGATGTGGGCCTGCGCGGAACTGAACCTGGCCTACGAACGCGAGGATTGGGGCTCGGGCTTTCGGGCGACCGACGTGCCCGAATACCTGTCGCTGAATCCGAACGCACTGGTGCCGGTGCTGCGCGACGGCGGGTTCGTGCTCTGGGAATCGAACGCGATCCTGCGCTATCTGGCGAACCGCGAGGGCAATGCGGCGCTGTATCCGCTGGCGCCGCAACAGCGTGCGCTGGTCGATCAATGGCTCGACTGGCAAACCACCACGCTGAACCCGACCTGGGTTTACGCGTTCCTCGGCCTCGCGCGCCAATCGCCGGCGCATCGGGACCCGAAGGGCATCGAGCAGTCGATCGCGAACTGGACGCGCCAGATGCGCATCCTCGAAGCGCGCCTCGCGCAAACCGGCGCGTACGTGGCGGGCGCCGAGCATTCGCTGGCCGACATCGCGATCGGCCTGTCGGTGCATCGCTGGCTCGGCACGCCGTTCGAGCGCCCGCCGCTGCCGGCCGTCGAGGCGTATTACCGCGAGCGGCTGGCGGTGCGGCCGGGGTTCGCGGACGTGTGCGGCGCGGCCACGCCTTGAATTGAACGGCGCGCGGGCCGATGCGAGGGATGGCCGCCGCGACCGGCCACGCGGCGCGGGCACGGCATGAACTGCAAGCGTTCCGGCGCAGCGCTTGACGGTTCGGATCGACGATCCGGGCTGATGTTCCGGGCTGACGTTCCGGGCCGATGTTCAGAGCCTACGTTCCAGGCCGACGCCCCGCGCAGACGTTCCGGGTCAACGTCCCGTGCCGACTTTCCAGGCCGACGCCCTGCGCAGACGTTTCGGGTCAACATCCCGAACAGCCTTTCCGGGCCGACGCCCCGCACCCGCCCGCCTCGCCCGCCGCTCAGTTTTCCCGCCGCACGGCCGTAAACCAATGGCCACCCGCCAACCACCCCGCCCGACCGATCACGCCATGCCCGAGCTTCGCCCCTGGAAGGACACCGCCGCCGCCACGCGCCTGCGCTTCCAACTGGCGGCGGCGTGCGCGGCGGTGCTGCTGGCGATCCTGGTCGCGCCGCATCCGCTGTTCTTCCCGCTCGACGACGCCTACATCACGATCCATAACGCCGACGTGCTGCTGTCCGGCGTCGATCGCAACTACGGCGTCCCGCCGCTGACGGGCGCGACCAGCCAGATCCATCTGCTGCTGGTGGCGTTCGCCAAGCTGTTCCTGCCGTCGCCCGCGGCCGCCTTCGCGGTGAGCCTGACCGGCATCGCGCTGTACGTCGCGGCGCTCGCGCGCATCGCGTTCCAGCTCGGCGGCTCGGTGGCCACGGCCACGCTGTTCGTGCTGCTCGGCACGTTGCTCGGCGCCACGCCGTATCAATTGCTGAACGGCCTCGAAACGGGCCTCGCGATGGCGGCCGTCGGGTGGGCGATCTCGCTCGCGCTGGAGCCCGCGCTGTCCGTGCGGCTGCCGCTGCTGTGCGGCCTCATGCCGTTTCTGCGCCCGGAATTCGCGGTGCTGTCGGGCCTGCTGATGCTGCGCCAGCTCGGCCTGCGCGCCCGCGCCGGCGGCGTCGCGCACGCCGTGCGCGACGCCCTGCTTGCCGCGGCCGTCGCGCTGCCGTTCCTGGCCTGGACCTGGCTGTCGCTCGGCACGCTGTTCCCGGCCACCGCCAAGGCCAAGGAACTGTTCTTCGCGGACCGCAACGCGCCGTGGGACGCGAAGGCGCACGCGATGCTGGTGGCGTTCGTCTCGTGCGGCCTGATGCCGCTCGCGATCGTCGCGACGCTCGCGCGGCGTTCGCGGCTGTGGGCGCCGCTCGCGCTCTTCGCCAGCCTGTTCGTGCTCGCGCTGTGGCTCACGCTGCCGGCCGGCATGGGCCACAACTACAGCCGCTATCTGTTCGTGCTGCTGCCGGCCATGCTGTATCTGACGCTCGATGCGTTGAAAGCGTCGCGCTGGGCCCGCGTCGGCTGCATCGGGCTGGCGATCTGGGCCACGGTGTCGCTGTCGGTCGCCATCCACGAATACGAGGCGGATACGCGGCTGGCCGCTCGCGAATTCGTCTCGCTGGCGGATTGGCTCGATACCCATCTGCCGCACGACGCCACCCTGTTGGTCCACGACGCCGGTTATCTGTCCTACGCCACGCCGTTCAGGCTCGTCGACGTGGTCGGGCTGAAGACGCCGGGCAGCATCGCCTTTCACCGCGTCTGCACCGCGCCCACGAATGGACGCGACCGCGGGCAGGCGATCTCGGCGATCGCGCTGACCTCCGGCGCGCGCTACGCCGTGATCAAGCAGGACACGCCGCCGTTCTGGGCCACCGTGGGCACCGGGCTCGCCGCGAACGGCTGGGGGCTGCGCGAGTTGCGCGCGCCGTCGATGCCGGGCGGCTACGCCGTCTTCGCGCTGACGCCGCCCGCCGACACGCGCGTGCCCTGCCGCCCCTGAAGTCGCGCCGGCGGCATGTAGCTTTTACAAACCGGTTTCCTGCCGTTCCATCGCCGGCCGCGTTGCCGGCGATCCGACCCTCCCCGCCTTGGCCTGCCCGGCCCGCCCTCCACCGCGCCGCCGCATCCCTCGCAAAGCCCCGCCAACACTGGCGCTGCGCCCGTTCCGCGAACCTCATCGCACGCCATCTCCACGGTATTTCCCGTCATTTGGCACGAATGCTGCTGTAGAAGAACGCAAACCCGGCCGAGCATGCCCGGTTCGGACCGGCATCCCGCCCCGATCGTCCCCACGCGGCCGGCGGCCGATTGCCGATAAATCGACACATCACCCAAAAAGGAATCGCGATGACCCACAACACGCATATGACCGATGTGAAGACCCTGCGCGACCGCGCCCGCAAGCATGTCGACGACGGCGCCGTGACCGCCGGCTATCACGCCGACCGCGACGCGGTGCTGAAGCTGCTCAACGAAGCGCTGGCGACGGAAATCGTCTGCATGCTGCGCTATCGCCGCCATCACTTCATGGCCAAGGGCATTCACTCGTCGGGCATCGCCGAGGAATTTCTCGCCCACTCGAACGAGGAGCAGGGCCACGCCGACATGCTGGCCGCGCGCATCGTGCAACTGGGCGGCAACCCCGATCTCGCGCCGGACGGGCTGACCAAGCGCAGCCACGCCGAATACGTCGAGGGTGCATCGCTGGTCGACATGATCAAGGAAGACCTGGTGGCGGAGCGCATCGCGATCGACAGCTATCGCGAGGCGATCCAGTACCTCGGCGACCGCGATCCGACCACGCGCCGCCTGTTCGAGGAGATCCTCGCGGTCGAGGAAGAGCACGCCGACGAAATGTCGGATCTGCTCGCCGGCCTGCCCGAGGAACTGAAGAAGAAGAACGTGAACTGAGCGTCGCGTTCGCACCGAGTTCAACCCCGTGACGGCGGGCATCCATCCGTCTGCAATCACTCATCAACGCTGGAGGTGAAGCATGAACAAGGATCACATCAAGGGTACGGCCGAGCAGGTGAAGGGCAAGATCAACGAAGTCGTCGGCAAGGCCACCGGCAACACCAAGCAGGAAGTCAAGGGCGACTTGCAGCAAGCCGCCGGCGAGGCGCGCAAGGGCCTCGGCGATGCGAAGGACGCGGTGCGCGGCAAGTCGGATCATCACTGACCGGCGCGTGACCGTTTCGCTTCGTCGCGAAACGGTCACGATGCGCGGTCAATCTGTCGCGCGTGCCCGGCTCCGGCCGGGCGGCGCCCAGACCGCGACATGCGAGGTAGCGATGCAGTACGACTCCAACGATTTCAAGCACACTCACGCCCCGGACGACGGCACCGCGGAAACCGCGCCGACCGCCGTCGAACTGGATCTTTCCCTGCTCGAACTGCTGGTGGCGCGGCTCGTGCCCGGCGAGCCGGCGCCGATCGCGCTGTGGCGCGGCCGGCTCGAAGCGATGCTGGGCCGCGACGGCCTGCAGCCCGCCGAACGCGCCCAGCTCGACGACATCGTCGCGCGCCTGCGCGAACTCGAAGCGCGCAACACGCGGCTTGCCTTGCACTGAGGCCAACGCCCAGCCCCCGCGCCCCGCGCGATCCCCCAAAGGACAAACGCCACGCCCGATCTGCATCGTGCGTGGCGTTCGCCCCTTCCCTGCCTGTTTTCCGCCCGCGCGGCCGTTCAGTGCGCGGCGATGTCCGCCCCGTAGCGCCCGGCCTGCAGCGCCGTGCGCGTCACGCGCTCGCGTTCCTCGAGCGCCGCGCACCACGCGACGTAATCGGCGCGCGTCCAGTCCAGCTCGACGCCCACGCGCCGCGTGCCGGGCCGGATCTTCGGCTTGTGCAGCGACAGCGTGACCGATTCGAGCGACGGCCATTCCGCGAACGACAGCGCCGCCAGCTCCACCACCAGCGTTTCGAGCAGCCGCGTGTGCGGCTTGTGCGCGAGCCACGACGCGACGCGCGCGCAATAGCCGTCGTAATCGACGAACCCTTCCGCGCCCTGCTCCACCGGCTCGCAGCGGTAGCCGAGCCGCGCGTCGATGACGATCGGCTGCGGCGCCTCGTGCTCGTGCGCATGGATGCCGATGCGCGCGGGCACCTTCAGTTCGTCGATGAACACGCTCCAGCCGCGCCCGCGAGGGCGGGCCGGTTCGCGCGGCACGAACGCGTCGTCGTCGCGTTTCATGACACGATCGGCGCGGCGGCGTCGAGCATGATGCGCACGAAGTAATCCGCGAAGCTGCGGCGGATCACCAGGTCGTAGCTCTGCTCGCCGGTGGGCACGAGCGTGAGCGGCGCCTTGAAGTAATGGCTCTGCGCACACTGGCCGGCGCCGAAACCGCGCGGCGTCAGGTCGAGCGGGCAACCGCGCGAGATCACGTCGCGCACGCGTTCGCCGCTCACTTCGAGCACCGTGAAGCCGCTGCCGACATCGACGGCCGCCGCATAGCGGCCCGCCAGCGCCGGCGCGAGCTTCGCCTCGAGCTGGCCGGCGGCCACCGGGCCGTGCGAGCGCACCAGCCATTCGTCGGGGCCGAGCCACAGCACGTCGTACTCGGCGCCGCGTGCGATGGTGTTCGGCGTGGCGGGCGGCTTGACGCCGACCACGCGCTCGAACGCCTCGACGAATGCCGGATCCGACAGCTCGCCGCGCACGTTGACGAGGTCGAGGAACGGCCGCTCGCGCAGCTGGAACTTCTGCGAGGCCTTCGCCTGATGCGGCTTCAATACATCCTGAGCGCCGACCAGCGGCGATTCGAGCCGCATGCCGGCCGGTTGCACGGACACCGAAGTTTGATTGCGCGTTTCATTCCACATTCTGACGTACCCCTTCGGTGTCGTAGAAAACCGGGCTGGTGATCTTTGCGTTGATCTTGCGGCCGTTCGCGGTGGAGATCGCGACGGACTGGCCCATCTTGCCCAAACCGCCCTTCACCACCGCCATCGCGATCGAGCGCTTGAGGATCGGGCTGAAATAACTCGACGTGACGTGGCCGATCATCGGCGTCAGTCCTTCCGCGTTGGCCACGGCCGTCGTCTCGACGATCTGGCCGCCTTCCTCCAGCACGAAGGCCGGATCGTCGGTCAGCAGGCCGACGAGCTGCTTGCGGTTGCTGCCGGCCGTGTCCGAGCGCGACAGCGAACGGCGGCCGAGGAAATCCTTCGACTTCGCCACCAGCCCGCTCATGCCGAGGTCGTGCGGCGTGATCGAACCGTCGGTGTCCTGACCGACGATGATGTAGCCCTTCTCCGCGCGCAGCACGTGCATCGTTTCGGTGCCGTACGGCGTGATGTCGTATTCCGCGCCGGCCGCCATGATGGCTTCCCACACGGCGCGGCCCGCATTGGCCGGCACGTTCACTTCGTAGGCCAGTTCGCCCGAGAAGCTGATGCGCATCACGCGCGCCTTCGCGCCCGCCACGGTGCCGTCGCGATAGCTCATGAACGGGAACGCCGCGTTCGCGAAATCGATGTCCTGGCACACCTTCTGCACGACCTTGCGGCTGTTCGGGCCGACCACGGCGAACGTCGCCCAGTGATCGGTGACCGACGACAGACGCACCTTCATGTCCGGCCATTCGGTCTGCAGCCAGCGCTCCATCCAGGTCAGCACGCGCGCCGCGCCGCCGGTGGTGGTGGTCATCATGTAGTGCTGCTCGCCGAGGCGCACGGTCACGCCGTCGTCGAACACCATGCCGTTTTCGTCGAGCATCAGCCCGTAGCGGCACTTGCCGACTTCGAGCTTGTTCCACGGGTTCGTGTACATCCAGTTCAGCAGCTGGATCGCGTCCGGGCCCTGGATGTCGATCTTGCCGAGCGTGGACGCATCGAGAATGCCGACGCTGTTGCGCACCGCCAGGCATTCGCGCGCGACCGCCGCGTGCAGGTCCTCGCCGTTCTTCGGGAAGTACCAGGGGCGCTTCCAGTTGCCGACGTCCTCGAACAGCGCGCCGTTCGCGACGTGCCACTCGTGCACGCAGGTCTTGCGCATCGGGTCGAGGAAATCGCCCGTTTCGCGGCCCGCGAACGTGCCGAACGTGACCGGCGTGTAGTTCGGGCGGAACGTGGTGGTGCCCGTCTCGGGGATCGTCTTGCCGAGCGCCAGCGCGAGGATCGCCATGCCGTTGATGTTGCCGAGCTTGCCCTGATCGGTGCCGAAGCCCATGCCGGTGTAGCGCTTGGCGTGCTCGACCGATTCGAAGCCTTCGCGCGCGGCCAGCAGGATGTCGGCCGCGCCGACGTCGTTCTGGAAATCGACGAAGCGCTTCGCGCCGCGCGTCACCTGCTCGCCCGCGCCGACCAGCCAGAGCGGCTGCAGCGGCGCTTCGGCGGCGTCGGTAGCCTGCGGGGCGACCGGGCGCTGCGCCGAGTTGAAGCCGGCCGCCTTGGCCGCTTCCACGCCAGCATCGACGGCGAGCCGCAGCCCGCGCGCCAGCGAGAACTCGCCGGCGGCCGCGCCAATGCTGGTTTCCGGCTGCACGGCCTTGCCCGGCACGAAGCAGGCCTTCTCGTCGTGCCAGTGCGCCTTGCCGCCCGATTGCGCGAACAGGTGCAGCACCGGGCTGTAGCCGCCCGACATCGCCAGCAGATCGCACGGCAGCGTGGCCGTTTTCGCGCCCATCTTGCCGTTGGCGTAGGCGTGCACGTCGACCGAGCTCACGCGCAGCTTGCCCGACGCCTGCGACACCACCGCGCCGTGCATCACGGTCACGCCGTGACGCTTGGCGGCGGCCGGCAGCGCGCCGTTCGAGGCGGCGCGCGAATCCACCACCGTGACCTTCGCGCCGTGCGCCTTCATGTCGAGCGCGGCCTGGTAGGCGCGGTCGTTGTTGGTGAACACCACGGCATCGCGGCCCGGCAGCACGCCGTAGCGGTTCACGTAGGTGGTCACCGCGCCGGCCAGCATCACGCCCGGCAGGTCGTTGTTGCCGAACACGATCGGACGCTCCTGCGCGCCGGTGGCCAGCACCACGCGCTTGGCGCGGATCTTCCACAGCAGCTCGCGGGTGCCCTTGCGCATCGACACCGGCAGATGCTCGGTCAGACGCTGCGACACCGTCACCAGGTTGTGATCCTGATAGCCGAACGCCGTGCTGCGCGACAGGATCTTCACTTCCGGCAGCTTGGCCAGCTCGGCCTCGATCTTCTCGACCCATTGCAGCGCCGGCTTGCCGTCGATCTCGGCGCGGCACGACAGCAGGCTGCCGCCCAGCTCGCGCTGGTCGTCCACCAGGATCACGCGCGCGCCGGTCACGGCCGCCGCGTGCGCGGCCGCCAGGCCGGTCGGCCCGCCGCCCACCACCAGCACGTCGCAATACGCGAACTGCTTGTCGTAGCGGTCGGCGTCGAGCGCCGTGGGCGCCTTGCCCAGGCCCGCCGCTTCACGGATCTTCTCTTCGTACTTCGGCCAGAACTTGCGCGGCCACATGAACGTCTTGTAGTAAAAGCCCGCCGGCATGAAGCGCGCGAACTTCTGGTTGATCGCGAAGCGGTCGTTCTCGAGCGACGGCTCGGCGTTCACGCTGGTGGCCACCAGGCCCTGATACAGCTCGATCTCGGTGGCGCGCGCGTTCGGCACGGTGTACGCGCCGGTTTCCAGTTGCACCACGGCGTTCGGTTCCGCGACGTCGGCCGTCACGATCCCGCGCGGGCGGTGGTACTTGAAGCTGCGGGCGACGAAATGCACGCCGTTGGCCAGCAGCGCCGAGGCGAGCGTGTCGCCCTGGAAGCCCTGGTAGGTGCGGCCATTGAACGTGAACGTCAGCGGAATCGCGCGGTTGATCCGGCCACCCGCATTCAGGCGGTCTTTCTGGCTCATTTCGTGTTGCCCTCTTGTGCGTCGTGTGCGGGCACGCCGAACGTGTCGTAGCCCTGGATTTCGTAGCTCACCGTGTCGCGCGTCGCCATGAACCAGCGGCGGCAGCCCTGCGTGTGCAGCCATTGCTCGCGGTGCACGCCGCGCGGGTTCTTGCGCATGAACAGGTAGTCGCCCCATTCGCGGTCCGACAGCGCGTCGGTGTCGAGCGGGCGGGCGATGTCGGCTTCCCCGCCGCACGAGAATTCGGATTCGGCGCGCGGTCCGCACCACGGGCATTTGATCAGCAGCATGTTGGTTTCTCCTCGTGGTCCGGGTTCAGTGCGCGACGGCGGCCGCGCCGTGTTCGTCGATCAGGTGGCCGTTGTAGAAACGGTCGAGCGCGAACGCCGCGTTCAGCTTGTGCGGCTCGTCGCGCGCGATGGTGTGCGCGAACACCCAGCCCGAACCCGGCGTGGCCTTGAAGCCGCCCGTGCCCCAGCCGCAGTTGAAATACAGACCCTTCACGTCGGTCTTGCTGATGATCGGGCAGGCGTCCGGCGAGACGTCCACGATGCCGCCCCACTGGCGGTTCATGCGCACGCGCGAGAACACCGGGAACATCTCGACGATCGCTTCCAGCGTGCCTTCGATCACCTGGAAGCTGCCGCGCTGGCCGAAGCCCGTGTATTGATCGATACCGGCGCCGATCACCAGGTCGCCCTTGTCGGACTGGCTGATGTAGGCGTGCACCGCGTTCGACATCACCACCGTGTTGACGCACGGCTTGATCGGCTCCGACACCAGCGCCTGCAGCGGGTGGCTCTCGATCGGCAGGCGGATGCCGGCCATGTCGGCCAGCGTGCTGGTGTTGCCGGCGGCCACCACGGCCACCTTCTTGGCCTTGATGAAGCCCTTCACCGTGTCCACGCCCGTGACCTGGCCGCCGTCGCGGCGGATGCCCGTCACCTGGCAGTTCTGGATGATGTCCACGCCGGCGCGGTCGGCGCCGCGCGCGAAGCCCCAGGCCACCGCGTCGTGGCGGGCCGAGCCGCCGCGGCGCTGGATCGAGGCGCCGAGCACCGGGTAGCGGCTGTTCAGGTTGATCGCCGGCTCCAGTTCCTTGATCTGCGCGGGCGTCAGGTATTCGGCGTCCACCCCGTTCAGGCGGTTCGCGTTGACGCGGCGCTGCGTGTCGCGCACGTCCTGCAGCGTGTGCGCGAGGTTCATCACGCCGCGCTGGCTGAACATGACGTTGTAGTTCAGATCCTGCGACAGCCCTTCCCAGAGCTTCATCGCCTTCTCGTACAGGCCGGCCGATTCGTCCCACAGGTAGTTCGAGCGCACGATCGTGGTGTTGCGGGCGGTGTTGCCGCCGCCGATCCAACCCTTCTCGAGGATCGCGACATTGGTGATGCCGTGCTCCTTGGCGAGGTAGTACGCCGTCGCGAGGCCGTGCCCGCCGCCGCCGACGATCACCACGTCGTATTCCTTCTTCGGTTCGGGAGAGCGCCACTGGCGCTCCCAGTTCTCGTGATACGACAGGCCGTTGCGGAACAGGCTGAATATGGAGAAGCGGCTCATTTCATTGCACCTTGGTTAGCACTCGATGACGTTCACGGCCAACCCGCCGCGCGACGTTTCCTTGTATTTCGTCTTCATGTCGGCGCCGGTCTCGCGCATGGTCTTGATCACCGAATCGAGCGACACGTAATGCTGGCCATCGCCCTTCAGCGCCATGCGCGACGCGTTCAGCGCCTTGATCGCGCCCATCGCGTTGCGCTCGATGCAGGGGATCTGCACGAGGCCGCCCACCGGGTCGCAGGTCATGCCGAGGTTGTGCTCCATGCCGATCTCGGCCGCGTTCTCGACCTGATCGGGCGTGCCGCCCATCACGGCCGCGAGCGCCGCGGCGGCCATCGAGCAGGCCACGCCCACCTCGCCCTGGCAGCCCACTTCGGCGCCGGAAATCGAGGCGGTTTCCTTGTAGATGATGCCGATGGCGGCAGCCGTCAGCAGGAAATCCATGATCCCCTGCTCGTTCGAGCCGGGCACGAACTTCACGTAGTAATGGAGCACCGCGGGAATCACGCCGGCCGCGCCGTTGGTGGGCGCCGTGACCACGCGCCCGCCGGCGGCGTTCTCCTCGTTGACGGCCATCGCGTACAGGTTGACCCAGTCGAGCATCGACAGCGGATCGCGCAGCGATTCCTCGGAGCGGTTGCGCAGGCGGTTGTACAGATCGGCCGCGCGGCGCTTGACCTTCATCGGGCCGGGCAGCTCGCCCTCGACCTTGCAGCCGCGCTCGACGCAGGCCGCCATGGTCTTCCAGACCGCCAGCAGCCCGGCCCGCACTTCCTCGGCCGGGCGCAGCGCGCATTCGTTGCGGAACGTCAGCTCGGCGATCGACAGGCCGCTTTCGCGGCTCACGCGCATCAGATCGTCGCCGGTGCGGAACGGGTACGGCACCTCGGTCGCGGCGCGAACGCCGTTCACGCGATCGCCGTCGCGGTTCACCACGAAGCCGCCGCCGACCGAGTAATACTCCTTCTCCACCAGCAGTTGGCCCTGTTCGTCGAACGCCTGGAAGCGCATGCCGTTCGGGTGGACGATGCTGGTGCCGGCCATCATCCGGCGGAAGAAGCCGATGTCTTCCTTCTCCTCGAAGCGGATCGACTGGCGGCCCAGCAGCGAGAGCGTCTTCTCGGCGCGGATCGCCTTCAGGCGCGGCTCGATGAGGTCCGGATCGATCACGTCCGGGAGGTGGCCCTCCAGGCCGAGCAGCACGGCCTTGTCGGTGCCGTGGCCCTTGCCGGTCGCGCCGAGCGAGCCGTACAGCTCGACACGCACGCGCCGTACGAAGGCCAGCAGGTTCGCATCCTCGACATGCGAGGCGAACCGGCAGGCGGCGATCATCGGGCCGACCGTATGCGAGCTCGACGGGCCGATGCCGATCTTGAACAGATCGAAAACGCTGACGTTCATCTGACTGCTTCTCCGGGGAAACGGAACGGTTGGACAATGGACGCAAGTACATCAAAGCGTAAAATCCGCCGATAGAACAAAAACGGCATCGAAGTGGGATGCCGCCGCCACCCCGGTGACGGCGGGGCCGGAAACAGCGTTTTGGCGATGATTCGCGACGAAAAAACGCAAGTCCGGCCCCAATGGATCGGCGACGCTCGATGCACGGAGCGCCGCCGCCGGCCGGCGTCTTCCGGCTTCACGCCCTACCCTGACTACGCTTCAATGACGCCCGATCTGCCCGCCTCGCTCCTGTCCGACGACCCGGCCCCCACCCGGTTGCGCTTCGGCATCGTGCTGCTGCCGAACTTCACGCTGACCGCCTTCTCCGGCTTCGTCGACATGCTGCGGCTGTCGGCCGACGACGGCGACTACAGCAAGCCGGTGCGCTGCGCCTGGAGCGTGATCGGCGACACGCTCGCGCCGGTGCGCGCGAGCTGCGGGATCCAGGTCACGCCGTGGGAAACCTTCGACGAGGCGCGCGAGCCGTTCGATTACGTGGTGGTGGTGGGCGGGCTGCTGCATTCGAGCCCGCAGGCGAGCGCGGACACGCTGAAGTTCGTGCGGCGCGCGGCCGAGCACGGCGCCAACGTGGTGGGGATCTGCACCGGCGTGTTCACGCTGATGCGCGCGGGCGTGCTCGACGCGCACCGCGTCTGCGTGAGCTGGTTCCACTACTGGGATTTCATCGAGCGCTTTCCGAACGCCGATCCGGAGCTGCTGATCGCCGACCGGCTGTTCGTGATGGACCGGCGCCGCATCACCTGCTCGGGCGGACGCGCCGCGATCGACGTGGCCGCCGCGATCCTGCTGCGCCATTTCGATCACGCCACCGTGCAGAAGGCGCTGCGCATCCTGCTGGTGGGCGAAATGCAGAAGGGCAACGCGCCGCAGCCGCACCCGCCGGGGCTGGAGCCCGCCACGCACCCGAAGGTCAAGCGCGCGATCCTGCTAATGGAACAGCACGTGGGCCGAGCGCTGCCGCTGGAGGAACTGGCGGGCAAGCTCGATCTCTCGGCGCGGCAACTGGAGCGGCTGTTCAAGGCCGAAACCGGCAAGAGCCCGCAGGCGTTCGCCAAGCAGGTGCGGCTGCGCACCGCCGCCTGGCTGCTGACGAGTTCCGACCGCACCGTGGCCGACATCGCCACCAGTTGCGGCTTCGCCGACGCATCGCATCTGGGGCGCGAGTTCCGCAAGCAGTTCGGCGCGACGCCGGCGGCCTATCGCGAGAAGGGCGGCGCGGCGGCCGAGGCTGGAGACGGCACGGCCACGGCGGCGCTGGCGACCGGGGAGGAGGTGGAAAGCGATGCGCCGGGAGACGACGCAAGCGGGAGCGACAGCGAAGCGGGCGCGGGCGACGCCGCGCCGCCGCATTGAATTGAGGCTGGCGGGCCCGGCGGAAGCCGGGCCGCCGAAACGCGTCAGGCGGCGGTGCTGACGATCGAACCGGCCGACTGCCCGGTTTGCTGCACGTATTCGGCGATCGCGGCCTGCAAGGCGCCGTTGATCGTCGCGACCTCCGCCGTGGCGCTCTGGCGCGCCTGATCGGTCTTGGCGCGCGACAGTTGCTGCTCGGCCTGCTGGAGCTGCTGCTCCAGCGTCTTGATGGTCTGTTCGAGCTGGCTCGACGAACTGCTGCTCGACGACGCACCGCCGCCACCGCCGCCGCCCGAACCTTGCGTGCCGCTCGTGCTGCCGCTGCCCGAGGCGCTCGACGTGCTGCCGGTGCTCGACGATGCCGCGCCGGCCGTCGCATCCGTGGACGCCGACGCGGACGCGGACGTGCCCGACGACGCGCTGCCGTCCGACGCATAGCCGAGCGGGCTGCCGCCCGTGATGTCGGTGGACGACGTGCCGGACGCGGACGCCGTGGACGAAGCGGACGCGCTGCTCGCGGCGCTCGCCCCGGCCGCGCTGATCGTGACGACCGACGAGGGCGTGGCCGCCGTGGCCGCGCCGGATTCACCGGTTTGGCCGGTTTGGCTGGACGCCGCCGATGCCGCCGCCGCGCTCGCGGCGGACTGGCTCGCCTCGCTCGACGCGTTCGATTGACTGGACTGGCTCGACGCGTCGGCCGAGGCCGCGTTGTCGGTCGCCGACTGCTTGTTGCGCTTGCTGCCGTTCACGTCCGTCGACGTGCTGTCGAAGGGGTTGGCGCCGATGACGCCCGATGTCGCCTGAATGCTCATGACATGCTCTCCGATCGGTTGACGGCTGCATATCGGCAGCTCGGCGGAAAACTTGAGGGCAGCACGGGAAAATATGATTTCCCTATCTATCAAGCAGTTACGCTCCCTTACCTGCGGCGGCGCCCAGCAGACTCGAACGAGATCGACGAGAATGTCCGGACGCTTTTTCCAGGAGAGAAAACAGCATGCAGCCAACCGCAGTGGTCGTGGGCGTCGGCCCCGAGGAAGGGCTCGGCGCGGCCGTGGCCCGCCGCTTTGCCCGGGAAGGATTTCATGTGCTGGTGGCGGGGCGCACGCCGGAGAAGATCGAACGCGTGGCCCACAGTCTCGGCGCAGGCAACGGCACCGCCATTCAGGTGGACGCCACGCGCGAGGACGACGTCCTGCGCCTGTTCCGCGCCGCCGCCGAGCCGGGCGCGGGGCGCGCGCCGGCCAGCGTGGTGGTGTTCAACGCCGGCAACAACCGGCATATTCCGTTGCTGGAGGTATCCGCCGAGGACTTCGAGGCGTTCTGGCGTGTCGGCTGCTTCGCCGGGTTTCTGGTGGGGCGCGAGGCGGCCCGGCTGCTGCTGCCGCAAGGCGCGGGAACGATCCTGTTTACCGGCGCGTCGGCCAGCCTGCGCGGCAAGCCCGGCTTCGCGCAGTTCTCGGCCGCGAAGGCCGGCCTGCGCATGCTGAACCAGAGCATGGCCCGCGAATTCGGCCCACGGGGCCTGCACGTCGCTCACGTGGTGATCGACGGCGGCATCAACGGCAGCCGGCTCAAGACCTTGCGGCCCGGCGTGGCCGAGGAGCGCGGCGAGCACGGCCTGCTGGACATCGACGCGATCGCCGACACCTACTGGCATCTGCACCAGCAGCATCCGAGCGCCTGGGCGCAGGAAATCGACCTGCGCCCGTTCAAGGAACCGTTCTGAGCGAGGGCGAAGCCCCCGCTCAATACCCCACCGCCGCCCCCGCCGGGCGGCGCGGATCGTTCGCGCCGTACACGAACCCGGTGCGCACGCGCCCCGACACCGACGCATCGTTGCCCGAGCTCGCCCGGTCCGCCGCCTCGGTGCCGGGCAGCCCCACCAGCACCAGTTCGGCGGCGCCCCACGGCGTCTGCTCCACCAGCTTGTAGCCCATCTTGCGCAGGATCGCGAGCGTGTCGGGCGACAGCCCCTGCGTTTCGTAGTCGATCTCGTCGGGCAGCCATTGATGATGGATGCGCGGCGCGTCCACCGCCGCCTGCGGCGCCATCCCGTAGTCGATCACGTTCAACGCGGTTTCCAGCGTGATCGTGATGATCCGCGAGCCGCCCGGCGAGCCCACCACCATGAACACCTTGCCGTCCCTGGTCACCACCGTGGGCGCCATCGACGACAGCGGCCGCTTGCCCGGCGCGATCGCGTTGCGCGTGCCCTGCACCAGCCCGAACAGGTTCTGCACGCCGGCCTTGACGGTGAAGTCGTCCATCTCGTCGTTGAGGAAGAAGCCCGTGCCCGGCGCGATCACCACCGCGCCGAACAGGCCGTTGATGGTGTACGTGGTGGACACGGCGTTGCCGTCGGCGTCGATGATCGAGTAATGGGTCGTCTCGGGCTTCTCGTGCACGCTGAAGCCGGGGATCACGTCCTTCGACGTGGCGGCGCGGTCCTCGGGGATCGTCTTGCGCAGCGCGGCCGCGTAATCCTTGCTCGTCAATCGTGCGACCGGGTTGTCGATGAAGTGCGGATCGCCGAGCAGCGTGTTGCGGTCGAGATAGGCATGGCGCATCGCCTCGGTCATGAGGTGCACGGCGGCGGCCGAATGGAAGCCGAGCGCGCGCATGTCGTAGCCTTCGAGGATGTTCAGCGTCTCGCACAGCGTGATGCCGCCCGAACTCGGCGGCGGCGCGGAGATGAACGTGTAGCCGCGGTAGCTGCACTTCAGCGGCTCGGTGTCCTCGGCGCGGTACGCGGCGAAATCGGCGGCGGCGATCACGCCGTTGCCGCGCTTCGCGGCGGCTTCCACCGCCTGCGGAATCGCGCCGCGATAGAACGCATCGTCGCCGTGCCGCGCGATCTGTTCGAGCGTGCGCGCCAGATCCTTCTGCACGAGCCGGTCGCCGGGCTGCCACGGCGAGCCGTCGGGGCGCAGGAAGATGCGCGCGGCGTCCGGATCGGCGCGGAACCGGTCGGCCTTGGTATCGAGGATGTCGGTATCGCCGCGCGTCAGCACGAAACCGTCGCGCGCGAGCCGGATGGCCGGCGCCATGACCTGCGCGAGCGTGAGCTTGCCGTACTCGCGCTCGGCCAGGTTCAGCCCGGCCACGGTGCCCGGCACGCCGACGGCGCGATAGCCGTACAGGCTCTCGCCGGGCTTCACGTTGCCGCTGGCGTCGAGGTACATGTCGGCCGACGCGGCGGCCGGCGCCTTCTCGCGGAAATTGATGAAGCGGTCGCGGCCGTCGGCCAGATGCAGCGTCATGAAGCCGCCGCCGCCGATGTTGCCGCAGCACGGGTTGGTGACGGCCTGCGCGTAGCCCACCGCCACCGCCGCATCGACGGCATTGCCGCCCTGCTTCAGGATCTGCACGCCGATCTCGGAGGCCAGATGCTGCGAGGACACCACCATCGCGTGCTGCGCCTCGACGGCCGGCAGCGAGGCCGCTTGGGCCGTGGCGGCCGCCGATATCGTCAGCGCGGTGGCCAGCAGAAGAAGTCGCCGCATGTCGCGATCGCTCCAGCGGGGATGGGATCGGAAGCGGCCGGCGCACACCCCGAAATGCGCCGGCGTGTGGCAGGAGAACGGCTTACGCGGCCGGGGCGGAGCCGGGCTCGGCGTCGAGACGGAAGCGCTGCAGCAGCACGCGCTTCGAGGTGTCGAGAATCGCGCTGCGCGCCGCGCCGTCCACCAGCCGCGCGCTCATCAGCGCGCCGAACAGCTCCGCGCGCATCGAGCGCGCCATCGCGTCGGCATCGTCCCAACCCAGCGCCGCGAGCAGCGCGGCGATGCGCTGGTGCTGGCGCTCCATGCCGCGCGCGAACGCGGCGCGGGCCTCGTCGTCGAGACGCGGGATGTCCGAGCCGAGCGCGGCGATCGGGCAGCCGGTGTCGCGCGCGCGGCAATGCGATTCGGACAGATAGTGATCGATATAGGCGACCAGCGCCTCGCGCGGCGTCTTGCCGTTCATGCGCTTGTCGAGCCGCTCGGCCGTCTGGTCGAACATGAAATCGATGCTGGCCGCGATCAGCGCGTTCTTCGACGGAAAGTGCGCGTAGAACCCGCCGTGCGTGAGGCCGGCCTCGCCCATCACCGCCGCCACGCTGACGTTGTCCGGGCCCTGCTCGCGGATCGCGCAGGCCGCGGCTTCCAGCACGCGGTTGCGGCTCTCCTGCTTGTGCTCGGGGCTGTATCGCATCCCTCTCACCTCGCAAAATTAAGGCGACAACATACCACGGCCACCGCCCCGCCCGCTCGCGCGGAACGGGGCGGCGCGCGCCGTTTCAGGGCGTCGCGGCCAGGGCCGGAACCGGAATCCGGGCGGCCGGCGCCGCGCTTGCCGCCAGGGTTGGAACCGGGGA
>NZ_JAAGPF010000100.1 GCF_017104645.1 Burkholderia sp. Ac-20379 | reverse complement strand
GCGCTTTCCCGCGCGACCGTCGCGCGGCGGGACGGCGCGTGCCTGGCGCGATCGTTGGCGCGCGCCGCCGGCCTTCGGTTCCGGGCCTTCGCGGCCCCGTCATAGACAGGAGGAGACACATGGCAGCAACGCACGGCTCGGGCCTCGGCACCGGCCTCAAACAGCGGCACGTCACGATGATGTCGATTGCCGGCGTGATCGGCGCGGGCCTGTTCGTCGGCTCCGGCCACGCGATCGCGGAAGCCGGTCCCGGCGCGCTGATCGCCTACGCGGTGGCCGGCGCGATGGTGGTGCTGGTGATGCGCATGCTCGGCGAGATGGCGATCGCGCAGCCCGACAGCGGCTCGTTCTCCACCTATGCCGATCGCGCGATCGGCCATTGGGCCGGCTTTTCGATCGGCTGGCTGTACTGGTGGTTCTGGGTGCTGGTGATTCCGATCGAGGCCACCGCGGCCGCCACCATCCTCAACGCGTGGTTTCCCGGCGTCGCCACCTGGGTGTTCGCGCTCGGCATCACGTCGGTGCTGACCGTGACCAACCTGTTTTCCGTCAAGAACTACGGCGAGTTCGAATTCTGGTTCGCGCTGATCAAGGTGGTGGCGATCGTGGTGTTTCTCGCCGTCGGCGGCGCGGCGATTTTCGGCTGGCTGCCGGGCTCGCAGGTGTCGGGCGCGGCGCGCCTGTTCGACCGCGGCGGTTTCGTGCCGAATGGGCTGGGCGCCGTGCTCGCGGCGATGCTGACCACCATGTTCTCGTTCCTCGGCACCGAGATCGTCACGATCGCCGCCGCCGAATCCGACAACCCGCGCCAGCAGATCGTGCGCGCCACCAACTCGGTGATCTGGCGCATCTCGCTGTTCTATCTCGGCTCGATCTTCGTGGTGGCCGCGCTGGTGCCGTGGAACGATCCGCTGCTCGCGTCGCACGGCTCGTATCAGCGCGCCATGGAGCTGATCGGGATTCCGCATGCGAAGGCGATCATCGACGTGATCGTGCTGGTGTCGGTGGCGAGCTGCCTGAATTCGGCGCTCTACACCGCCTCGCGGATGATGTTCTCGCTGGCCACGCGCGGCGACGCGCCCGCCGCGCTGCGCCGCACCGATCGCAGCGGCACGCCGCGCGCGGCCGTGCTGGCCTCGACGGCGTTCGGCTTCGTGACCGTGATCGCCAACTATGTGATGCCGGAGCAGGTGTTCGGCTTCCTGCTGGCCACCTCGGGCGCGATCGCGCTGCTCGTCTATCTCGTGATCGCGATCTCGCAGCTGCGCATGCGTCGCATGCTGGAAGCCGACGGCGCGGCGCTGCCGCTGCGCATGTGGCTATTCCCGTGGCTGACCTGGCTCGTGATCGTGTTCATCTGCGCGGTGCTGGCCATCATGCTGACGCAGGAGGCGCATCAGCTCGAAGTGGGGGCGACGGCGGTGCTGGCGGTTGGGGTGGTGGTGGCGTCGTGGCTGAATCGGCGCTGGCGCGCGGCGGCGCAGGCAGCGGGCGCAGCCGGGGCGGTGCGCGCGCGGTAGGCGGTGTTGCCTCGATGGCTGGAGGCTGTGGAGAAGAAGGCCCGCGCTTGCGCGGGCCTTCTTCATGCCGCCGCCGGAAACGAAAAACCCGCGGACGGCATGCACCGTGCGCGGGCTCGAACCGGGGCGCGGGCCATGAAGGCCCGGCGCGACTGGCGTTCAGACGTTGAACAGGAAGTTCATCACATCGCCGTCGTGCACGATGTATTCCTTGCCTTCCGCCCGCATCTTGCCGGCTTCTTTCGCGCCCTGTTCGCCCTTGAACGCGATGTAGTCGTCGAAGCCGATCGTCTGCGCGCGGATGAAGCCGCGCTCGAAATCGGTGTGGATCGCGCCGGCCGCCTGCGGGGCGGTGTCGCCGATGTGGATCGTCCAGGCGCGCACTTCCTTCACGCCGGCCGTGAAATACGTCTGCAGGCCGAGCAGCTTGAAGCCGGCGCGGATCACGCGGTCGAGGCCCGGTTCTTCCATGCCCATGTCGGCGAGGAACGCTTCCTTGTCCTCGTCGTCGAGATCGGCGATTTCCGCCTCGATCGCGGCGCACACCGCGACGACCGGCGCCTTCTCGGCTTCCGCGTACTTGCGCACGGCGTCGAGGTGCGGGTTGTTCTCGAAGCCGTCGTCCTTGACGTTCGCCACGTACATGGCCGGCTTCGCGGTGATCAGGCAGAACGGCTTGAGGACGGCCTGCTCGTCGTCCGACAGGTCGAGGCCGCGCACGGCCTTGCCCTGGTCGAGCTGCGCGCGCACCTTTTCCATCACGGCGGCGATCTTCGCGGCTTCCTTGTCGTTGCCCGACTTCGCGGCCTTCGAGTAGCGGTTCAGCGCCTTCTCGACGGTGGACAGGTCGGCCAGCGCGAGTTCGGTGTTGATCACTTCGATGTCGTCGAGCGGGCTCACGCGGCCGGCCACGTGGATCACGTTTTCGTCTTCGAAGCAGCGCACGACGTGCGTGATCGCGTCGGTTTCGCGGATGTTCGCGAGGAACTGGTTGCCCAGGCCTTCACCCTTGCTGGCGCCGGCGACGAGGCCCGCGATGTCGACGAATTCGACGACGGCCGGCACGATCCGCTCCGGATTCACGATGGCCGCGATCGCCTTCAGGCGGCCGTCCGGCACTTCGACCACGCCGACGTTCGGCTCGATCGTGCAGAACGGGTAGTTCTCGGCGGCGATGCCGGCCTTGGTCAGCGCGTTGAACAGGGTGGACTTGCCGACGTTCGGCAGGCCGACGATGCCGCATTTGAGGCTCATGGAAAACCTTTCTGGATCAGATGTTGGGTGCTTGCGCGGGGTGCGGCGGCGGCATGACGCGGCGCTCGGGCCGGCGGTCTCGCGCGGAGGCTGCCCGCGAAAGCGGCAATTGTATCGCGTTCGGATCGCGGGATTTCAAGCGGACGCGCCGAACGGCGGCGCGGCGTGCGTGCGAGGCACGGCGAGCGGGCGGATCCTGAATGACGGCAATGCCGGTGGCGCGCGGGCGCCGCCGGCAGCGCAACCGGGCCAGGGCGGCCCGGCGCGGGCTCAGTCGGCGATCCGGCGATCGGCCAGCGCGGCGCGGCACTCGCCCATCACGAGCGAGACGAGCCGCGATTGCGTGTCGAGATCTTCGGTATCGATGATTTCCTCGACGGCGTCGCGCGCCCAGGCCGTTTCGACGAAATCGGCATGGCGCTTGGCGATGTCGAGCGCGGTGGCGGCGAGCTTGGCGATCGAGAGCCAGTCGGCGTCGCGCTGATGGCGGTCGAGCCACTTGTGCGCCGCCTGCACCTGGAAGGCGGCCGATGGCCAGGATTCGTTCAGATAGAACGCGCCGAGATTGCCGACCGTGAGCCAGCACAGCAGCTCGACACGATCATGCTGGGTGAGGTTGGGGTGTAGGTCGCTCATGGCCATGCTCGAGATGGGGTTGAGACTCGCTTTCCGTCACCGGTGCAACGCGGGGCCGACGAATCAACAATAGCACGCCATGAACGACTTCACGCAAGCCGGGAATCGCCCGACCCGCGTGAACCCTGATCAATACCGGTAGTAGTCGTGATGGTGGTGATAGCCGCCGCCGTCCGGCACGACGATGCAGCCGCTCAGGGTGCTGCCCAGCAGGACGGCGAGCGAGGCGAGCAGTGCGATGCGCTTGAGTTTCATGGTGGATCTCCTTCGGTGTTCATTCATCGATGGAGCCGACTGTAACGGCGCCGGGCATGACAAGCCGTATGCGTTTGTAAGGAAACGTGTGGCCTGTAATGCTCGCGCCCGGTTCGGGCGGGCGGCGCCGCGCGGGCGGTTACGGATGAAATGGTTCCGGATCGGACGGGAGCGGGAAACGGGCGCGAATGGCGGGTTCGCGTGCGTCCGAGCAGGGTTTGTCCGTGTCGGAACGGCGCGACAGCCGCCGCTCGACATCCGTTGCGGCGCTGATCTCCCTCAAGCCGGCGGCGCATGGCGAATGCGGCCCCGCAGCTATAATGCGCGCCATGACAGCCCATCCTCAGACCTTCGACGTCGCCGTGGTCGGCGGCGGCCTTGTCGGCAAGACCGCCGCGCTCGCGATGACGCAGGCGGGCCTCAAGACGGCGCTGCTCGCGCAGCCCGCCGCGCCGCGCGCGGCCGATGCGCCGTTCGACGCGCGCGTCTACGCGCTGTCGTCGAGTTCGCAGGCGTTGCTCGAACGGCTGCGCGTCTGGCAGGCGCTCGATCCGGCCCGGCTCGCGCCCGTTCACGACATGCGCGTGTACGGCGACGCCCAGGCCGAACTGCATTTCTCCGCGTTCCAGGCCGCCGTGCCGCAACTGGCGTGGATCGGCGAATCGTCGCTGGTCGAGCGCGCGCTCGACGCCGCGCTGCGCTTCCAGCCGAACCTGAACTGGATCGACGCGCGCGCGCAGGGCCTCGACCTGAAGCCCGACGCCGCGGTGCTGTCGCTGGCCGACGGCGGCGTGATCTCGGCCGATCTGGTGGTGGGCGCGGACGGCGCGCATTCGTGGGTGCGTTCGCAGATGGGCGCGAGCGTGCAGCGCCGCGACTATCGCCAGACGGGCGTGGTCGCCAACTTCAAGGCGTCGGAACCGCACCGCGAAACGGCGTACCAGTGGTTCCGCGACGGCGAAATCGTCGCGCTGCTGCCGCTGCCCGACGGCCACGTGTCGCTGGTCTGGTCGGCGCACACGGCGCACGCGGACGAACTGCTCGCGCTCGATCCGGCGCAACTGGCGGCCGAGGTCGAACGCGTCACGCACCGCCAGCTCGGCACGCTCGATTGCGTGACGCCGGCCCAGGGCTTCCCGCTCGCGCTGCAAACCGTGGACAAGCTGATCGCGCCGCGCGTTGCGCTGGTCGGCGACGCCGCGCACCTGATTCACCCGCTCGCCGGCCAGGGCATGAACCTCGGCCTGCGCGACGTGGCCGCGCTGGCCGATGCGGTCGCCTCGCGCGAGGCGTTTCGCGATCTCGGCGATACCGTGCTGCTGCGCCGCTACGAACGTTCGCGCCGCGAGGACATCCGCGCGCTGATGGTCGCCACCGACGGCCTGCAGCGGCTGTTCGCGCTGCCCGGCTCGCTGGCGCGCGTGGTACGCAACACCGGCATGGCGCTGGTCGGCGCGCAGCCGTTCGTCAAGCGCTGGCTGGTCGCCTCGGCGCTCGGTTGAGCGCCGGCCCCAGACCGTATCGCGCCCGATTCGGGGCCGTACCGCATGCGGCCTTCGCCGCGCAAGCATCCTGAGATGGCGGCCGGACACGGTTCGGCCGCCGTCGTACACTAACGGTCATGCTTTGACCGCCCCCCAAGGATCACTGAATGAAAACCACCGTCCGTATCGCCGCGCTGTTGCTGGCGACCGCCGCCGCCACGCTCGGATGCACCGCGCAGGCCGATCAGACCACCGACAAGCTGAAGGCCACGCTGCAATCGCGCCTCGGCGACGCCACCGTCAAGGGCATCGCGAAGTCGCCGATCCCGGGCCTGTACGAGGTGAATCTCGGTTCCCAGATCGTCTACAGCGATGCCGCCGGCGATTACGTGCTGCTCGGCGAGATGGTCGACACCAAGACCCGCCGCAACCTGACCGAAGCGCGCATGTCGGAAATCAACAAGGTCGATTTCGCGAGCCTGCCGCTCAACAACGCGGTCAAGTACGTGAAGGGCAACGGCGCGCGCAAGATCGCCGTGTTCTCGGATCCGAACTGCCCGTATTGCAAGCGCTTCGAATCGACGCTGCGCTCGATGAACAACATCACCGTCTACACGTTCCTGTACCCGGTTCTCACGCCCGATTCGACGGTCAAGTCGAAGGCGATCTGGTGCGCGTCGGATCGCGCCAAGGCCTGGGAAAGCTGGATGGTCGATCACGTGGCGCCGACCGGCGCGGGCAACTGCGACACCTCGGCGCTCGACAAGAATCTGGCGCTGGGCCGCGGCCTGAACGTTACGGGCACGCCCACCATCATCCTCGCGGACGGCACGCGCCTGCCCGGCGCCGTGTCCGCCGACGACCTCAACAGCGCGCTCGCGAACGTCAAGTAATGCACGCGCGCACGGCCTGACCGCCATCCGCGACGAGGCGCCGGCATCTGTCTGGCGCCTTTTTCATATGTCGAACCGCTTGCCGATATTTTGCCGACCCTGCCGATGAAGCCGATTCGCTATTCGATCGTCCCGAAAGATCCCGCCGCCCACCTGTTCGAAGTCACGCTGACCGTCGCCGAGCCCGATCCGGCCGGCCAGCGCTTCATGCTGCCGGTGTGGATTCCGGGCAGCTACATGGTGCGCGAATTCGCGCGCAACATCGTCACGCTGCGCGCGTTCAACGAAGCCGGCCGCAAGGTTCGCATCGCCAAGACCGACAAGCACAGCTGGCAGGCCGCGCCTGTCGCGGGGCCGCTGACGCTGCGCTACGACGTGTACGCATGGGATCTGTCGGTGCGCGCCGCGCATCTCGACGATACCGGCGGCTTCTTCAACGGCACCAGCGTGTTTCTCGCCGTGCAGGGGCAGGAAGCCTCGCCGTGCGTGGTCGAGATCGCCAAGCCGGCCGGCGATGCGGCCCGCCGCTGGCGCGTGGCCACGGCGCTGCGCGAGGCGCGCGGCACGCGTCGTCACGGCTTCGGCGAGTATCTGGCCGACGATTACGACGAACTGATCGACCACCCCGTCACGCTCGGTGAATTCGCGCTGGCCACCTTCGAAGCGCACGGCGTGCCGCACGACGTGGTGATCGCGGGCCGCGTCGCGCGGCTCGACATGGAGCGGCTCTGCGCCGATCTGAAGCGGATCTGCGAGGCGCAGATCGCGCTGTTCGAGCCGCGCAGCAAAAAGGCGCCGGTGGAACGCTACGTGTTCATGACGCAGGCCGTCAGCGACGGCTACGGCGGCCTCGAGCACCGCGCGTCCACCGCGCTGATCTGCAACCGCACCGATCTGCCCGTGAAGGGCCGGCCCGAGAAGACCGACGGCTACCGCACCTATCTGGGACTCTGCAGCCACGAGTATTTCCACACCTGGAACGTCAAGCGCATCAAGCCGGCCGCGTTCGTGCCGTACGACCTGACGCAGGAGAATTACACGTCGCTGCTGTGGCTGTTCGAGGGCTTCACGTCGTATTACGACGACCTGATGCTGGTGCGCAGCGGCCTGATGAGCCGCGACGAGTATTTCACCGCGCTGGGCCGCACGGTGGGCGGCGTGCTGCGCGGAGCGGGACGCCTCAAGCAGAGCGTGGCGGAAAGCTCGTTCGACGCCTGGGTCAAGTATTACCGGCAGGACGAGAACGCCTCGAACGCGATCGTCAGCTATTACACGAAGGGCTCGCTCGTGGCGCTGGCGTTCGACTTGGCGATTCGCGCCGCGACCCGCAACCGCAAGTCGCTCGACGACGTGATGCGCCTGCTGTGGACGCGCTACGGCCGCGGCTTCTACCAGGGCAAGCCGAAGGGCGTCGGCGAGGACGAAGTGGCCGCGCTGATCGCCGAAGCGACCGGCGTGGAACTCGGCCGCCTGTTCGACGATGCGGTGTCCGGCACGCGCGACCTGCCGCTGGCCGACCTGCTCGCGCCGTTCGGCGTGAATCTGACCCCGGATGCCGGCCCGCACCCGAAGCCGTCGATCGGCGCGCGCGCCCGCGCCGGCGGCGCGGATTGCACGCTGGCGGTGGTGCACGAGGGCGGCGCGGCGCATCGCGCGGGGCTGTCGGCCGGCGACGTGTTGATCGCGATCGACGGCCTGCGCGTGACCGGCTCGAACCTGGACGCGCTGCTGGCGCGCTTCCAGCCCGGCGATCGCGTGGAGGCGCACGCGTTCCGCCGTGACGAGCTGCGCGCCACCACGCTGCGGCTCGACGCGCCCGACGTGGTGCGCTACCGGCTGCTGGCGGCCGACAAGCCGGCCGCGCAACTCGCCTGGCAGAAGGGCTGGCTCGGCCTCTAACACGTTCGGCCGCGTTTCATTCGGTGCGGATTGTCCCGCTGTTGCAACAATCCGTCGCCGGATGCCCGCTTTTTCAGGATGGACCGCATCCGCACAATGGCTCCACTCGCGCTGCCTGCAGCGCAAACCCAACGGAGCCCGACATGACGACCATCCTGCAAATCAAATCCGCCGCCCGCTCGCAAGGCGCGCGCTCGACGCAACTGTCCGACGAACTGACCGCCAAGCTGTCGCAATCGAACCCCGGTTCGAAGGTCGTGGTTCGCGACCTGCTGGCCAACGCCCAGCCGCACCTCGACGACGCCGTGCTCGGCGCGTTCTTCACGCCGGCCGACCAGCGCAGCGCCGAACAGAACGCGCTGGTCGCCCAGAGCGACGCGCTGGTGGCGGAACTGCAGGCTGCCGACATCATCGTGATCGCCGCACCGCTGTACAACTTCGGCATTTCCTCGCAACTGAAGACCTACTTCGACTGGATCGCCCGCGCCGGCGTGACGTTCCGCTACACGGCGAACGGCCCGGAAGGCCTGGTCACGGGCAAGAGGGTGTATGTCGTGTCGGCACGCGGCGGCAAGTACGTCGGCACGCCGAACGATACGCAAACGCCGTATCTGACGACGTTCCTCGGCTTCCTCGGCATGACGGACGTGACGTTCATCCACGCCGAAGGCCTGAACATGGGCCCGGACGCGGAAGCGGCCGCGCTGGCCTCGGCACGCGAAGCCATCGCAGCGGTCTGACCCTGCTGCTGGCGGCTCGCGCTCACGAGGCGCGGGTCGACCCATGAAAACAGCCCGATCGGCATAGGCCGGTCGGGCTGTTTCGTTTTGGAGCGAGAGGCGTTCGCGGCAGGCCGCGCCGGATGCGTCAGGCCAGCGTGACGGCCTCGTCGGGCAGTTGCCAGTCGATGGGCGGGTTGCCGTGCTCGCCGAGGTACGCGTTCGCCAGCGCGAAATGGCGGTTGCCGAGAAAGCCGCGGTGCGCCGACAGCGGCGACGGATGCGGCGATTCGAGCACGCAGTGCGCGCCCGCGTCGAACAGCGCGCGCTTGGCCTGCGCATGCGCGCCCCACAGCATGAACACCAGCCCGCGATGGCGGCGCGCCAGTTCGCGGATCAGCGTGTCGGTGCAGGCTTCCCAGCCGCGCTTGGCGTGGCTGGCGGCCGCCGCCTGCTCGACCGTCAGCACGGTGTTGAGCAGCAGCACGCCCTGGCGCGCCCACGAATCGAGGCAGCCGTGCTTCGGGATCTCATGCCCGAAATTCGCGGCGATTTCCTTGAAGATGTTGCGCAGCGACGGCGGCGGGCGCACGCCGGGCGGCACCGAGAACGCCAGGCCGTGCGCCTGCGGCGTGCCGCGATCGTCGCCGTGATACGGATCCTGGCCGAGGATCACGACCTTGACCTCGTCGGGCGAGGTCAGGCGCAGCGCGCGGAACACGTCGGCCGGGTAGACGATCTTGCCGGCCGCGCGTTCGGCGTCGACGAAGCGGCACAGCGGCGCGTAGGCGTCGCTCGCGACGAACGGCGCGAGCACCTCGCGCCAGGCGGCGGGCAGTGCATCGAACTGCGCGGCGAGCGGCTGGATCGAGGCGGTGGCGTTCGGTGCGGCGGCCGGTTCGGCGGTGGCTGCCGCATCGGGCGTGGCCTCGGCCTCGCCCAGATCGAACAGCGAAGCCTGAGCGGCCGGCGCCGCGCGGGAGGAGGAACGGGTTGCCATGCGATCTCGGGCCTCAGGCGGCACGCAGCCGGTAGCCGCGCTGCGCCTTGCTCTGGTTGTCGGGCGCGAGGCCCGGCACGGCCGCGACGAGTTCCTCGGCCAGCGTATGCAGCACGGTTTCGTCGCCGTCGATCAGTTCGAGCTCGACTTCGCGGATCGGTGCACGGCGCGTTTCACCGCCAACCTCGGCAATGATCTCGCCCAGATCGAGCGCAGCCTCGACGGTCGCGCCGCCGCGGCTGACGCGCCAGATCGTGCGCGCGAAATCGGTGCGGAACAGTGCGGCCAGCGAGGGTGCGGCCGTGCGCAGCGCCTCGGCTGCGGCCGGCACGTCGCAGGCGGCCAGCAGCGCGTCGATTTCGAGCGCGTCGCCGGCCACCGGCAGTTCCCATTCGTGGCGCGTGTGCAGGCCGTTCTCGGCCGAGCCGACCGTCTTGAACGTCTGCAGCCAGCCCTGCGGCGCGAGCCGCACGCGGATCGCGCTCTTGGCGCGCGCGAGCGCCAGATCGGGCGTGTCGTAATAGACGTTGGTGAGTTGAATCTCGCGGCCCGCCGCGCCGGCGCAGGCGTCGAGCGCGCGGCGCGCGGCGGCTTCGGCTGGCGCGCCTTCGGGCAGCGCCAGCTTGATTTCGGTTTCGATGGCCATGGGCGTGTGCCTCAGAAGAACATCCGGGCCAGTTCCTCGCCCGGTTGATCGGCGCGCATGAACGCCTCGCCCACCAGGAACGTGTGCACGTCGGCGGCTTGCATGCGCTCGACGTCGGCGCGCGAGAGGATCGCCGATTCGGTCACGACGATGCGGTCGGCCGGAATCATGTCGAGCATGCCGAGCGTGGTGTCGAGCGTGGTTTCGAATGTGCGCAGGTTGCGGTTGTTGATGCCGAGCAGCGGCGTTTTCAGCGTCAGCGCCTCGGTCAGTTCCTCGCGGTTGTGCACCTCGACCAGCACCGCCAGGCCCAGCGAATGCGCATAGGCCTCGAGATCCTGCATCAGCGGCGTGTCGAGCGCGGCGGCGATCAGCAGGATCGCGTCGGCGCCCATCGCGCGCGCTTCGAGGATCTGGTACGGATCGACCATGAAATCCTTGCGCAGCACCGGCAGCGTGCAGGCCGCCCGCGCTTGCTCGAGATAGCGCGCGCTGCCCTGGAAGAATTGCTCGTCGGTCAGCACCGACAGGCAGGCCGCGCCGTGTTGCGCGTACGAGGCCGCGATCTCGGCCGGCACGAAGTGCTCGCGGATCACGCCTTTCGACGGGCTGGCCTTCTTGACTTCGGCGATCACGGCCGGCTGGCCGGCCGCATGCTTGGCGCGCAGCGCGCCGACGAAATCGCGCAGGTCGCGCGTTTCGGCTTCGAGTTTCAGCGCTTCGAGTGGCGTGCTGCGCATGGCGGCGGCCACTTCCTGGCGCTTGACGTCGATGATTCGGTTGAGGATGTCGCTCATGGCAATCTGACGGGAGGCCGTCCGGGTAGGTTGGCCGACCGGCTGGCCGGTCGGCGGGCAAGAGGGCAGCGCGCGGCTCAGCGCTTGAATTGCTGCGTGAAGCGTACCAGTTCGTCGACCTTGGCGCGGGCCGCGCCGCTCGCGATCACCTCGCGGGCCAGTGCGATGCCGTCGGCGATCGACGGCGCGACGTTGGCCGAGTAGAGCGCCGTGCCGGCGTTCAGCGTGACGATCTCGCGCGCCACGCCCGGCGTGTTGTCGAGCGCCTCGAGCAGCATCACGCGCGATTCGTCGGCGTTCTCGACCTTCAGCGAGCGGTTCGACACCATTTGCAGGCCGAAATCCTCCGGATGGATCTCGTACTCGGTGACCTTGCCGTCGCGCAATTCGCCCACCAGCGTGGCCGCGCCGAGCGATACCTCGTCCATGCCGTCCTTGCCGTACACCACCAGCACGTGCTCGGCGCCGAGCCGTTGCATCACGCGTACCTGGATGCCGACCAGATCGGGGTGGAACACGCCCATCAGCTGGTTCGGCGCGCCGGCCGGGTTGGTCAGCGGGCCGAGGATGTTGAAGATCGTGCGCACGCCGAGCTCGCGGCGCACCGGCGCGATGTTCTTCATCGCCGGATGGTGGTTCGGTGCATACATGAAGCCCATGCCGGTCGCCTCGATCGAGGCGGCCACCTGCTCGGGCTCCAGGTCGATGTTCACGCCGAGCGCGTCGAGCACGTCCGCGCTGCCCGATTTGCTCGAGACGCTGCGGTTGCCGTGCTTGGCCACCTTCGCGCCGGCCGCGGCCGACACGAACATCGTCGCGGTCGAGATGTTGAACGTGTTCGAGCCGTCGCCGCCGGTGCCGACGATATCGACGAAGTTCGAGTTGTCCGCCACCGCCACGTGACGCGCGAATTCGCGCATCACCGTGGCGGCCGCGGCGATCTCGCCGATCGTTTCCTTCTTCACGCGCAGGCCGGTGATGATCGCGGCGGCCATCACGGGCGACATGTCGCCGCGCATGATCATCCGCATCAGGTGCAGCATTTCGTCGTGGAAGATCTCGCGATGCTCGATCGTGCGTTGCAGCGCTTCCTGCGGGGTGATGGTCATGCCTGCTCCGCTCATGCCGGTTGCGCGGCGTTCGCGCGCGCCTGTTTCAGGAAGTTCTGCAGCAGCGCGTGGCCGTGCTCGGACAGGATCGATTCGGGGTGGAACTGCACGCCCTCGATCGGCAGCGTCTTGTGACGCACGCCCATGATTTCGCCGTCCTCGGTCCAGGCCGAGATTTCGAGGCAATCGGGCAGCGATTCGCGCTCGATCGCGAGCGAGTGATAGCGCGTCACGTCGAATTGCTTCGGCAGATCGGCGAACACGCCGCGGCCGTCGGTTTCGATGCGGCTCACCTTGCCGTGCATGATGGTCTTGGCGCGGATCACGCGGCCGCCGAACGCCTCGCCGATCGCCTGATGGCCGAGACACACGCCGAGAATCGGCTTCTTGCCGGCGAATTCGCGCAGCACGCCGAGCGTGATGCCCGCGTGCTGCGGGTTGCTCGGGCCGGGCGACAGGCAGATCGCCTCGGGATCGAGCTTTGCGATCGCGTCGAGCGTGATCTCGTCGTTGCGGTGGGTCTGGACGTCTTCGCCGAGTTCGCCGAAGTACTGGACCAGGTTGTAAGTAAACGAATCGTAGTTGTCGATCATCAGCAGCATGGTCAGTCTCCGTTCAGAAGTCGCTGTCGAGGCCGTCCTGCACCTGTTCCGCCGCGCGCAGCACGGCGCGCGCCTTGTTTTCCGTTTCCTGCCATTCCGACTCGGGCACCGAATCGGCCACCACGCCGGCGGCGGCCTGCACGTACAGGTTGCCGTTGTGGATCAGGCCGGTGCGGATCGCGATCGCGAGATCCATCTCGCCGGAGAACGACAGGTAGCCGACGGCGCCGCCGTACAGGCCGCGCTTGACCGGCTCCAGCTCGTCGATCAGCTCCATCGCGCGCACCTTCGGCGCACCCGACAGCGTGCCGGCCGGGAACGTCGCGCGCAGCACGTCGTAGTTCGTCATGCCGGGCTTCAGCGTGCCTTCCACCGAGCTGACGATGTGCTGCACGTGCGAATATTTCTCGATGATCATCTTGTCGGTCACGGCCACCGAGCCGGTGGTCGCGATGCGGCCGACGTCGTTGCGCGCCAGGTCGATCAGCATGACGTGCTCGGCGATCTCCTTCGGATCGTTGAGCAGCTCGGTGGCGAGCGCGGCGTCGCGCTCCGGCGTGTTGCCGCGCGGGCGGGTGCCGGCCAGCGGGCGGATCGTGACGATCTGATCCTCGCCGCGCTTTTCCTGGCGCACCAGGATTTCCGGCGACGCGCCCACCACGTGGCAATCGCCGAAGTTGTAGTAGTACATGTACGGCGACGGGTTCAGCGAACGCAGCGCGCGGTACAGCGACAGCGGGTTGTCGCGATACGGCTTGGTCAGGCGCTGGCCGACCTGGATCTGCATCAGCTCGCCCTCGGCGATGTATTCCTTCGCTTTCAGCACGGCCGCCAGGTAGTCGTCCTTCTTGAACTCGCGGAACGTTTCGGTGCGCACGCTCGGCGAGGTGACGGGCGGCTGCACCGTCGCGTGCAGCCGCTGCTTGAGCTCGCGCAGGCGCTGCTTGGCCTTCGAGAACGCCTCGGGGCGCGTCGGATCGGCGTAGATGATCAGGTAGAGCTTGCCGGCCAGGTTGTCGATGACGGCCACTTCCTCGGTCAGCAGCAGTTGGATGTCGGGCAGTTGCAGGTCGTCGTGCGGTGCGCTGTCGGCGAGCTTCTTCTCGATGTAGCGCACGGCGTCGTAGCCGAAGTAGCCGGCCAGGCCGCCGCAGAAGCGCGGCAGGCCGGGCAGCAGCGCCACCTTGTAGCGCGCCTGGAACTGCTCGATGAAGGCGAACGGATCGCCGTCGTGGGTTTCGACCACCTGGCCGTCGGTCACCACTTCCGACACGCCGTTGCGGGTGCGCAGCAGCGTGCGCGCCGGCAGGCCGATGAACGAGTAGCGGCCGAAACGTTCGCCGCCCACCACTGATTCGAGCAGGAACGAATTGGCGCCGCCGCGCTCGGTTTGCGCAAGCTTCAGGTACAGCGAAAGCGGGGTTTCGAGATCGGCGAGCGCCTCCGCGATCAGCGGAATGCGGTTGTAGCCTTGATTCGCGAGCGATTGGAATTCGAGTTCGGTCATGTTCCGGTCCTGTGGGGACGAGCGGCAATGCGTGCCAGTGGAAACGCGGGCGCTGCGCGGCGGGCCGGAAGGCGGGGTGCGGTCAGTGCCTGACCGGCTTGCGCTGCCGCCGGGCGATATGCTGATACGCGTTTCCGAGGCCCGGACGCAGTGCGTGCGGAGCAAGGAGACGACGGGCACATCGATCGACGGAGCGCGGATCGCGCAGCAAAACAAAAAACGGATGCCGAAGACAGGCTTCGGCGAACCTCGACGAGGTTAGCGCGACCAGCGACGCCAGGGCCAGGCTCCCCGGTCGATGCTGCTCAGACTCCGTTTTTTGTTCAGAAACATGCGGATGGAAGAATAAATCAGAGGGTTTGCTCGGTCGCATTGTGCGCGGTGATGACCTGCGCCGCGACGAGCAGCGAGCCGACTATACCATCCGAATTTATCGTTTGTATAGCGTTGCCGTGGTTGTAGCCGTACGGCACCGTCAGCGTCGCGAGGCCCGCCGCGCGGCCCGCCAGCGCGTCGTTTTCGGAATCGCCGATGGCCACTGCCAGCGCCGGTTCGACGCCGAGCCGCTCGCAGGCGGTCAGCATCGGCAGCGGGTCCGGCTTCTTGCGCGGCAGGCTGTCGCCGCCGAGCACCACGCCGAAATAGCCGTCGAGCCGGTATTGCACGAGCAGTTCCACCGCGAAGCGATACGGCTTGTTGGTCACGCAGGCGAGCGCCAGGCCCGCTTCGCGCATCGCCTGCAGGCCGGTTTCCACATCGGGATAGAGCTGCGTGTGGCGGCCGTTGATGCCGGCGTATTCGGCCTGGTAAATATCCAGCGCTTCCTCGAAGCGCGCCTGCGCCTCGGCTTCGCTGAAGCGCGGCTTGAGCACCTGCGCGATCAGATTCTCGGAGCCCTTGCCGACGTAGTGCATCACCTCGTCGCGCTGCGTGCCCGGCGCGCCGATCCGCGCCAGCATCGCGTTGAGCGCCGCCGTGAAATCGTCGGCGGTGTCGATCATGGTGCCGTCGAGGTCGATCAGCGCGGCGGCCAGCCGCGGCGCGGCGAAGCGGATCGTCGTCATCGCGGCGCGCCTCAGGCCTTGACCGTGCCGGCGAGCTGCGTGCGCATCTCGTCGATCACCGCCTTGTAGTCGGGCTTGCCGAAGATCGCCGAGCCGGCCACGAACGTGTCCGCGCCGGCCGCGGCGATTTCCGCGATGTTGTCGACCTTCACGCCGCCGTCCACTTCGAGGTGGATCTCGCGGCCGGTGCGTTCGCGGTAGGCGTCGATCTTGGCGCGCGCCTCGCGGATCTTGCGCAGCGCTTCGGGGATGAACGACTGGCCGCCGAAGCCCGGGTTCACCGACATGATCAGCACCAGGTCGAGGCGGTCCATCACGTGATCGAGGTAGTTCAGCGGCGTGGCCGGGTTGAACACCAGGCCGGCCTTGCAGCCGTGATCCTTGATCAGGCTGAGCGTGCGGTCGATGTGATCCGAGCCTTCCGGGTGGAAGCTGATCAGGTTGGCGCCGGCCTTGGCGAAGTCGGGCACGATCCGGTCGACCGGGCGCACCATCAGGTGCACGTCGATCGGCACATCCACGTGCGGGCGGATCGCCTCGCAGACGAGCGGGCCGATCGTCAGGTTCGGCACGTAATGGTTGTCCATCACGTCGAAGTGGATCCAGTCGGCGCCGGCGGCGACGACGTTGCGGACTTCCTCGCCGAGGCGGGCGAAGTCGGCCGAGAGAATGCTGGGAGCGATGCGGAATTGCGTCATGGCGGTAGGGGGGACGTGCGTTTATGCGAAAGCGCTATTCTACCGCCGCGGGGCGGGGGCGCCGCCCGCCCCGCGGCCCGCGCTGTTGCGGGCGGGGGCCGCATCAAGCAGAATGCCGAACCAGTGCGGGCCGCCCGGCGGCGGCCTTGCGCGGCGCCGCGTCGGCGTCGCTCGACCTTCGAAGCGGGATTGCCATGAGCCAGTATGAATTCAGCGTGTCGGTGAAGACCGCCTATTTGCCGGAACAATCCGACCCGGAACGCCGTCAATATGCATTCGCGTACACGCTGACGATCGTCAATTCCGGTCAGGTGCCGGCGCAACTGATCGCGCGTCACTGGGTGATCACCGACAGCGAACAGAAGGTGCAGGAAGTGAAGGGACTCGGCGTGGTCGGCCATCAGCCGCTCCTGAAGCCGGGCGAGAAATTCGAATACACGAGCTGGGCGGTCATCGAAACGCCGGTCGGCTCGATGCGCGGCGCGTATTTCTGCGTGGCCGAGGACGGCGAGCGCTTCGAGTCGCCGGTCGCGGAGTTCGCGCTGCACATGCCGCGCACGCTGCACTGAGCGTCAGCGCTGGCGCGGTTCGTCGCGGCGCGCGCGGGCTTTCTTCTTGCCGGACGTGGTCCAGAGCACGATGAAAATCAGCAGACCGAGCGCCAGCAGCGATTCCAGCGCAAAGATCAGCATCGGGTATTCGTCGAACAGATCAGACATGGCGGCTTCCATCAAGTACGAGCATTGTAGGTGGTTCGGGCCGCGGCTTGCCGGTTGGGCAGCCGCGATCGCAACGGCGGCCCTGCTGGCCGCGTGCGGCAGCGCGCCGGTGCGTCATGCGCGCCCGCCCGCCACCGGCGCGGCGATCGTGCCGGGGCAGACGGCCTCCGAGCGGCTCACGCCGGTGGCGTGGCAGCAGGTGCCGGGCTGGGACGACGATACGCTGATCGGCGCGACCATCGCGTTGCGGCAGAACTGCACGCGGCTCGCGCGTGCCGCGAACTGGCGCCGCGCCTGCGAGGCCGCGAACCGCATCGACGATCTCGACATCACCGGTGCGCGCAGCTTCTTCGAAACGTATTTCACGCCCTATCAGTTCGCCAACAGCGACGGCACGCTCGACGGCCTCGTGACCGGTTACTACGAGCCGCTGCTGCACGGCTCGCGCGTGCGGCGCGGCCCGTATCAGACCGCGCTGTACCGCTGGCCGAGCGGCTATCGCACCGGCACGCCGCTGCCGGCGCGCGCGCAGCTCGAGCGCGCGGGCGTGCTGAACGGCAACGAGCTGGTGTGGGTCGACGATCCGATCGAGGCGTTCTTCCTGCAGGTGCAAGGCTCGGGGCGCGTGATTCTCGACGACGGCACGGTGATGCGGGTCGGCTTCGGCGGCACCAACAACCAGCCGTACCGCTCGATCGGCAAGTGGCTGCTCGATCACGGCGAACTGACGCCGGGCCAGGCCACCATGCAGGGCATCAAGGCCTGGGCGCGCGCCAATCCCACGCGCGTCGACGCGCTGCTCGACACCAATCCGCGCTTCGTGTTCTTCCGCGACATGGCGTCGGCCGAAGGCGCGCCGAACGGCGGCGCGGACGGCCCGATCGGTGCGCTCGGCGTGCCGTTGACGGCCGAGCGCTCGATCGCCGTCGATCCGTCGTTCATTCCGCTCGGTACGCCGGTGTTCCTGCAGACCACCCGCCCGCTGACCAACACGCCGATGAACCGCCTCGTGTTCGCGCAGGACACCGGCTCGGCGATCAAGGGCGGTGTGCGCGCCGACTATTTCTGGGGGCTCGGCGACGACGCGGGCGATCTGGCCGGCCGCATGAAGCAGGTCGGGCGGATGTGGCTGCTGCTGCCGAATTCGTGATGTCCCGCCGGGGCGCCGTTTCAACCGGCGCCCCGCGTTCCTTGTGCGCCGGCGTTCACCGGCGCTTGTCCACCACCCGCCGCGCCTTGCCGACCGAACGCTCGATGCCGTTGACCGGCAGCACGTCGACGATCGCGCTCACTCCGATCAGCGCCTTGATGTCGTAGGCCAGGGCCTGCCGAGCGGTGTCGAGCAAGGCCGCATCGGCCTGCGCGAGCGGGCACGGTTCGACGTTCAGCGTCATCACGTCGAGCGGGCCGTCGCGCGTCAGCACGATCTGGTAATGCGGCGCGAGCGCGCGCTGCTTCAGGAGCTGCTCCTCGATCTGGGTGGGGAACACGTTCACGCCGCGAATGATCATCATGTCGTCCGAGCGCCCCGTGATCTTTTCCATGCGCCGCATCGTGCGCGCCGTGCCGGGCAGCAGCCGCGACAGGTCGCGCGTGCGGTAGCGCACGATCGGCAGCGCCTCCTTCGTCAGCGAGGTGAACACCAGCTCGCCGAGTTCGCCGTCGGGCAGCACCTCGCCTGTCAGCGGATCGACGATCTCCGGGTAGAAGTGATCCTCCCAGATCGTCGGGCCGTCCTTCGTTTGCACGCATTCCGACGCCACGCCCGGGCCGATCACCTCCGACAGCCCGTAGATGTCCACCGCATCGATGCCGGCGCGCTGCTCGATCGCGGCACGCATTTCGTTGGTCCACGGCTCCGCGCCGAAGATGCCGATCCGCAGCGACGCCTCGCGCGGATCCAGCCCCTGGCGTTCCATCTCGTCGGCGATCGACAGCATGTAGCTCGGCGTGACCATGATGATGTCGGGCCGGAAATCGCGGATCAATTGCACCTGCTTCTCGGTCTGGCCGCCGCCGAACGGAATCACCGTCAGGCCCGCGCGCTCCGCGCCGTAATGCGCGCCGAGGCCGCCCGTGAACAGGCCGTAGCCGTAGCTGACGTGCACCTTGTCGCCGGTGCGCGCGCCGGCCGCGCGGATCGAGCGGGCCACCAGGTTGGCCCAGGTGTCGATGTCGCGCGCGGTGTAGCCGACCACGGTCGGCTTGCCGGTGGTGCCGGACGACGCGTGAATGCGCGCGATGCGTTCCTGCGGCACCGCGAACATGCCGAACGGATAGTTCTCGCGCAGGTCGTTCTTGGTCGTGAACGGGAAGCGCGCGAGATCGGCCAGCGTGCGCAGGTCGTCCGGATGCGCGTCCGCTTCGTCGAACTTGCGCCGGTAGACCGGCGAATGCGCGTAGGCGTGCGCGAGCGACCAGCGCAGGCGGTCGAGTTGCAGCGCCTGCAGTTCGTCGCGGCTGGCGGTTTCGATCGGTTCGAGCGGGAGCGGGGCGGTCATCGGTGTCTCCGGATCGGGGGGTATCGGTGGCGCTCGGCGATGCCGCGCTCAGTGGTTCGTGTTGGGGCTGTCGTCGGCGGGAATCACGTTGCCGGCGATGCGGGCGGACTTGCCGCGAAACATCGCCACGGTCTCGCCGGCGCGGTTCGTCACGCGAATATCGTAGATGCCGTGCCGCCCGGCCAGCGTTTGCTCGATGGCCTCGGCCGTCAGCACCTCGCCCTCCGGCACGGGCCGCAGGAAGTCGATCGCGCAGCCGGCCGCGACCGTATTGAGATTGTGCGAGTTGCAGGCGAACGCGAACGCCGAATCGGCCAGCGTGAAGATCAGCCCGCCGTGGCAGGTGCGGTGGCCGTTCAGGAAGGCGGGGCGCACCGTCATGCGCATCCGCGCGCGGCCTGGGCCGACGTCGAGCAATTCGATTCCGAGCGCGCGCGAGCAGGCATCGGCCGCATACATGGCGTCGGCGGCGGCGCGGGCCAGCGCAGCGGGATCGGCTGGTGGCGTACTGGACGAGAGACGGGTGGTCGGGATCTCGCTCATCTCAGCGCCCCTCGAAACGCGGCGCGCGCCGCGCCAAGAACGCCGCCACGCCTTCCGCGTAGTCGTGCGACTGCCCGAGTTCGCGCTGCAGGTCGCGTTCGAGATCGAGTTGCCGCTCGAGCGGGTTCGTCATGCCGGCGCGCATCGCCTGCTTGATGGCGGCGATCGCGAGCGTCGGCTGGCGGGCCAGCTCGGCGGCGAGTGAGGCGGCGGTGTCGGCGAGTGCGTGGTCGTCGACGGCGCGCCAGATCATCCCCCAGTCGGCCGCCTGCTCCGCGCCGAGCTTGTCGCCCGTCAGCGCCAGCCCGAGCGCGCGTGCGAAACCGACGCGCTGCGGCAGGAACCAGGTCCCGCCCGAATCGGGCACGAGGCCGATCTTCACGAACGACTGGATGAAGCTGGCCGATTTCGCGGCCAGCACGAGGTCGCAGGCCAGCGCGAGATTCGCGCCGGCGCCGGCCGCCGTGCCGTTGACGGCCGCGATCACCGGCAGCGGCAGCGCCTGCAGGCGGCGCACGAGCGGATTGAAATGCGCGTCGATCAGCGCGCCGAGATCGGTTTGCGTGCCCGGCGTGAAATCGAGGTCGGCCAGATCCTGGCCGGCGCAGAAGCCGCGCCCGGCGCCGGTCAGCACCAGCGCGCGGGCCCGTCCGGCCTCGGCGGCGTCGAGCGCCGCGGCCAGTTCGGCGTGCATCGCGCGGGTGAAACTGTTGAGCTTGTCGGGGCGGTCGAGCGTGATCGTCGCGACGTGCGTCGCGGGATCGAGCGCGAACCGGATCGTGTCGTACGGCATCGGGTGTCTCCTCCACGTCGTGGACGGCCGGCGGCGCGCGCCGGCCCGGATGATGCGTCGGTCTATCGGGAAAACGACAGGGCGCTCAGGCGGCGCTTGCGTCGCTGGCTGCGCGCGGCGCCACATGGCGGCGGCTCTGCACCACGCGGAAGCGGTTCGCGACGAACGCCGCGTCGGCCAGCGCCGCGTTGGCTGCCGGGTTCGCACCGGTGCCGTGAAAATCCGAGAACGCCGCCGACTGGTTGACGAACACGCCGCCCGTCAGATTGATCGACAGCGCGACGCCGCCCTGGATCGCCGCCTCGTGGGCGCGGTCGAGCACGGCTTCGTCGGTGCTGTAGACCGACAGCGTCAGCGCGCCGCATTCGGCCGCGATGCCGCCGGCCAGCTCGAGCGAGTGCGCGGTCGAATCGGTGGCGATCACGAACGAGATCGGGCCGAACCATTCGCGCGTATAGGTGCCGCGTTCGCTCGCATCGAGCTGCAGCACCAGCGGCGAGCGCACGCGAGCCTGCGGGTAGGCGGGATGGTCGAGCGGCTGGCTATCGGCCAGCACCTTGCCGAGCGCGCGGGCCGCGTCGATGCGCGCCGTCACGCCGTCGTTCTGGATCGCGCCGAGCAGTTCGACGGCGCGGGCCGGGTCGCCCACCAGCTTTTGCACCGCCGCGCCGATCGCCTGCGCCACCTCGTCGAAACCGAGCGGGCCGTCCGGCGTGCGGATGCCGTCGCGCGGCACGTAGATGTTCTGCGGCGCCGTACACATCTGGCCCGAATAGAGCGCGAGCGAGAACGCGATGTTGCGCGCGGCGGCCTTCAGGTCGTCCACCGAGTCGATCACGATCTGGTTGACCCCGGCCTTCTCTGTATACACATGGGCCTGATGCGCGTGGCGTTCGAGCCAGTCGCCGTGCCGCGTGCTGCCGGTGAAGTCGATCAGGCGGATCTCGGGGCGCACGGCCAGCGCTTCGACCAGCGCGCCGTCGTCGGGCGCGGTGGCCAGCAGCGTGACGACGTTCGGATCGAAGCCGGCTTCGCGCAGCACCTCGCGCGCGATGCGCACGGTCAGCGCGAGCGGCAGGATCGCGCCCGGGTGCGGTTTGACGATCGCGGTGTTGCCGGTGGCGAGGTCGGCGAACAGGCCGGGATAGCCGTTCCAGGTCGGGAACGTGCAGCAGCCGAGCACGAGCCCGGTGCCGCGCGGGACGATCGTGTAGCGCTTGCGCATGGCGAGCGTCGGGTTCTTGCCTTGCGGTTTTTCCCAGTGCGCGTCGGCCGGGATCTGGCGCAGCGCGTCCCAGGCGTAGGCCACCGCTTCGAGCGCGCGATCCTGGGCGTGCGGGCCGCCCGCCTGGAACGCCATCATGAAGGCCTGACCGGTGGTGTGCATCACCGCATGGGCGATCTCGAAGCTGGCCCGGTTGAGCCGCGCGAGGATTTCGAGGCTCACGCCCACCCAGGCGCTGGGGCCGGCCGCACGCCAGCCCGGCTGCGCGGCGGCGGCCGCCGCGATCAGTTCGTCGGGCGACGATTGCGGATAACGAATGCCAAGCGGAAAGCCGAACGGCGATACCTCCGCGCCGATCCGGCCGCCCGACGCCGGCTGGTCGAGCGCGAACGGCTTGTCGAGTTGCGCCTGGAACGCCGCTTCGCCCTCGGCCGCGGCGCTTTCCCCGTACACTTTGGGGCTCGGCATTTCGGCGAACGGGCTCCAGTAGGCGCGAGTCTCGATGGCCGACAGCGCTTGCTGCAACGTGGCTTCATGCTTCGTGAACAACGGATGGGTCATGACGGCAGCCTGATGAAGGTGGGAAGCCGGTCGCACGGACGCAATTAATTAACCGACCGGTTGGTCGGCAAATGTTAGCATTGTTCTTCGCGCGTGTGCGCGGAGCCTGGCGTTTCTTTAATGAGGAGACATCGATGGACTACGAGAACATTCTGGTGGAGACCCGCGGCCGCGTCGGCCTGATCACGCTGCATCGCCCGAAGGCGCTGAACGCGCTGAACGATGCGCTGATGGACGAGCTCGGCGCGGCGCTGAAAGCCTTCGACGCCGACGACGAAATCGGCGCGATCGTGCTGACCGGCAGCGAAAAGGCGTTCGCCGCGGGCGCCGACATCGGGATGATGGCCAAGTACTCCTATATGGATGTCTACAAGGGCGACTACATCACGCGTAACTGGGAGACGATCCGCCAGATCCGCAAGCCGGTGATTGCGGCGGTGGCCGGTTTCGCGCTCGGCGGCGGCTGCGAGCTGGCGATGATGTGCGACATCATCATCGCGGCCGACACGGCGAAGTTCGGTCAGCCGGAAATCCGCCTGGGCGTGATGCCGGGCGCGGGCGGCACGCAGCGTCTGCCGCGCGCGGTGTCGAAGGCCAAGGCGATGGACATGTGTTTGACCGCGCGCTTCATGGAAGCCGACGAAGCCGAACGCGCGGGGCTGGTATCGCGCGTGGTGCCGGCGGCGTCGCTGCTCGACGACGCGCTGGCGGCGGCCGCCACGATCTCGGAGTTCTCGCTGCCGGCCGTGATGATGATCAAGGAATCGGTGAACCGTGCCTACGAGACGACGCTGGCCGAAGGCGTGCAATTCGAGCGCCGCGTGTTCCATTCGCTGTTCGCGACGGAAGATCAGAAGGAAGGGATGGCCGCGTTCGTCGAGAAGCGCAAGCCGGCGTTCAAGCATCGTTGAGCGCGGGGCGACTGATTTTCGGCCGTGATTTTTAGTGTTTTCTTTTTAGATCAAAGGCTTGGCATGAAGGGCGCCGCGCAAGCGGCGCCCTTCGTGCATTTTCTTTGCGAAAACGCTTGCACGAAGCGAATTCGGTGCTTAGAATTCGGCCTCTCTCGCGATGACGGAAACGCAGAACGAGAGGGGAAGCAAGGCAGGACAAGGAAAGCGCCGAGTTGTTGGCAGCATCCTTGAACTGATGAAGAACTCGATCGATGCAGTATGTTGATCGAAGCGCTGAAAAAAGTAGTTGACGCGCTTCAAAATGTTCTTCATAATCTCGCTTCTCTGCTGCTGAAAACGCAGC